>JAQVKJ010000188.1 GCA_028694715.1 Weeksellaceae bacterium
ATCATTCATAAAATCGTCTGAATGATATTGATTTTGCCCATCACTGAGCCACAATTCAGAAGAATTTCTGTTTTGCTTCCACTCGCCACTGAATTGAAATTCCAAGTAATCTCTGTTTCTTCGGTTATTGGCATAGGCCAATTTAAATCCACCAAATTTCATGTCTTCAATGAGTGTTTGGTAAATAAAATCGGCCTCATCGGTTTCGAAAAATGAATTGAAAAAATTAGAATTTTCAAAAAAATTAGATTTTCTTTTGGTCCATTCAAACTTTCCTGAAAAAGAAAATACGCTGACCGTATCCAATCGTTTCGAGTAATTCAGCTGATGGTCAGTTTTCAGGAAATACGCATCTGCATTTTGAGGTGACGATTGTCCGTTGAAGAGATAGTCATTCTCATCCCGGCTGTCTTGGTAAGAAATCAAATTAGAAAAATGGAAACCCGAATCGTCATTTCCTTTACTAAAATCTAACTTTGCGATTGAATTCAGTTGAGTTGATTTGCGATGTTTGTACTCATTGTTTTCAAAGTTTTCGTCTCCATAATGAAACCTATAAAACCTGTGGGTGTATTTGTTTCTTTCGGTTCTGTTAAACAAACCGAGTAGTTGCAATTTAAAATCATTCTTCAAGTTCTGAATGAGGCTAAGTCCGCCAAGCAAATCTTTGTTAAAATTATCTCTGTTATTCTCCAGAGATGCAGAGTGCATACCGCTCTGGAAAACATTGTCTTCGTATCGCAACAAATCTCCCACATGCTCAAAACTTTGGTTATGAACCGGCTCAAAGAGATACCTCACGCCGGCCATTTCTTCTATTCCGATGTTGTTGTACTGAAACAAAGAATATATTTTTCGATTGCTTTTGAAATTCATCAGGTTCAGTTTCAACTGATGCATGTCTTCAATGTATGAAGTGGACGCAAGCGTTGCCGAAGCCGTCCATTTCCCTTTTTCTTCTTCTTTTAATTTCAGATTCAGCACCTTTTCATCGCTTTTCTGAATGCCTCTTAGTACTTTGTTTTTGGAATAATTCCTGATTAGCTCCACTTCTTCTACCGGCTGGACAGGCATATTTTGGGTCATTACCGTATAAGCATTCGAAAACAAATCATCACCTTCCACCAACACCGATGATATTTCTTCGCCATTCACCTTGATCCTCCCTTCGCGGTCGATTTCAAAACCCGGAAGTTGTTTCAGCAAATCTTCTATACTTAATTCAAAACCATTTCTAAAATTCTCCACCCGATAAGTGATGGTATCCCTGTCTGCGCTTCGTTTTCCGACTATCACTGCAGTACCGAGTTCAATCAGAGCTTTGATGAGTACAATGTCATCCAAGTTATAGTCTGTTTGCCCGGATTTGATCTCAATAGCTTGTGCAAAATCCAAATAGTCTAACTTTCTTAAAATCAGTTGGAATTCTCCTGTCCTGTCGATTGAAACCGAAAAAAATCCTTCATCGTTCGTGTGGGCAAAAGCAATGATTCCGTTTTCGTCATTCAAAGTAACCACTGTATTGGGAAGCGGAGTGGAATATTCATCCGTCACATGGCCTTGAATCAAAAATTGCTGTGCGGCAATGGTGATTGTCAGAAAAAATGTATGCAAAAACACATAGAAACGCATCCTTCTTTAATTTGATTCCCACTCAAAAACCACCTCCAAATCGTGTTGTCTGATATTTTCATTTGGAATCATCACACTCCCTTCAGGAATGTCCGTTGCTGAAAGACTGTTCAAATACTTTATAAACTCATTTTCTCCTTCTATGGCTTCGTACAGACTGACTGCTGTCGGGATTTTGTCGTCAAAAAAATGTTTTACTTCTGCCGGGAACCTTTCTTGTGGTTCGTTCAGGTTGATGTAAACTGCAGTGTAAGAATGAAAATCAGATTCGGCCTTTAGAATCAAACCCGGCAGCCCCCCTAATTTCCATGGACCTATATTGAGCGGGATTTCAGAAGCAAACCAAACCGTCCAATCTCTGCCCCTGAAATGAGTGATGGCTTTCTGAACTTTCATGCCCATCAGTTGAGTGTACTCATTCTCTATCTTCCAATCAAATGGGATTTGGTTCTCAACGGCTATAATTTTTTGAAAATCTTTTTTTTGTTTGATGGTTTTTAGCTGATAAATTTTTCCTTTCAGCCGGTCTATTTTCGAAGGTTGTAATTGAAAACGGCCGTTGAAGGAAATCAGTAGTTTTTCGTAATCTTTTTCATCGGTGTTGTAATTATAAAAATAAGTTTGACCTTCATTTGAAATCAATAAATAATCCATGATTTTCGGGTCATACATTCTCCTGTATTCATATACAACATAAACAAAATTTTGTGCTGACAAAAAAGCGGATAACAGAAAAAAAAACAACTTCAATTTCATCATTACAATTTTAGTTGATTAATCATTCTCGTAGTAGAATAATTTTTTTAATTTAAAGATTGGGAAAGAGGAATCAATATTTTACTCATACAATATAATAATCCTTACTCAATTGTCAACATTCTATATCAATATGAACTTCTTTGACTATTATAACTGTTCCTCCATTCTAACCTTCTGGACATGCGCCCAATAATAGTTGGTTTCAGTTCTTACCAAATCACCACAGGAATAGTAATTCGTGGTGTTTGCATAATAACATTGCGGAGCTGACATATCAAAACTATCATTAATTACAAGAAATGATTTCTCAATTGAATTTCTTTCAGAATTTTCTAAATAATTTGAATTTGAATATGCTAACCCACCAAAAAGCAAAAAACTAATTAATAAAACAAAATTTCTCATGATGTAATTTTTTTAAATGAATAATATGATTGTAAGTTAAGCAATTTAATCGAGAAAATTATACTGGCAAACTTCCGTTCCATCAACTCAATAGGCTTTGGACAGAATAAAGAATAAAGTTAATTCCTCAAAATCAGTCAAAAATCTTTTCTGCTTCTGCGATACTCTCCGGTTTTCCTACATCAACAAGTACTCCGCCGCTATGGTCAAAACCAAGGATTTTCTCGGTTTTCATCAGTTCCATATAAGTCGTCATGATTGAAAACTTTCCAGAATTCGGCATTTTTTTAAATATTTCAGGGTTGATGATATGAATTCCGCTGAAAGCTTTTTCGGTCAATGGTTTTTCAGATGCGATGATTCTCTCTCCCGAATTCAGGTTTTTCCAACCTTTTAGTTGATTGTTTTCTTCGAATAATAATTTCCTCGAACTTTTTCTGTCCGAAACGGCAAGTGTTACCAAAGGCTGATGATCCCAATGAAATTTCATCAATTCGGAAATATTCAAATCAGTCAAAATATCCACATTCATCACCAAAAAGGGTTCATTTCCCAATAAATCTTTGGCTTTCACCAATCCGCCACCGGTTTCAAGCAATTCGGAAGTTTCATCCGAAATTTGAATCTTTACACCAAAATTCTCATTCTTCTCCAAAAAATCTACAATCTGATTGGCAAAATGATGCACATTGATTACAAATTCACTGATTCCGTAGGATTTTAGGTATTCGATATTTCTTTCCAACAAAGTTTTACCATTCACTTTTGCCAAAGCTTTGGGGTGATTATCGGTAAAGGGCTTCAGCCGGGTTCCGAGGCCAGCAGCGAATAAAATTGCAATCATAAAATATTTTTCACGAATTTAATCTGCGAAAATCAGTGCTATCAGCGAGAAAATATCTTGCCCGCAGATTCCACAAATAAACGCAGATTTTAATAAATTTCATTCACCCAATTCTTCGCTTCCTGCTCCACATGTTCCACCACCACCTCCACCTTCGTAAATTTCTCCGAAATATGTTTGGCCATCGCATCAGCCGAATAAACCGAGCGATGTTGTCCGCCCGTACAGCCAAAGTTCACTTCAAGATTTGTAAATTCTCTGTTCAAATAATCTTCAATCGTCAAATCCACAAGCCGAAAAGCAGTTTCCAAGAAATCATGAATTTTGGTTTCG
>JAQVKJ010000189.1 GCA_028694715.1 Weeksellaceae bacterium
CAAAATATTAAAGACAACTTATATATAAGAGATGAGAATGAAAACAAACTCATCACAAAAGACTCCACTGAGATCAAAGGAAGTCGCTTGGATATTGTGGAAGAAGCTTCGCTTTTTTTGGAAGGATTGGTAGTGGATGAATCAAAAACAAAATTCGGAAAAGAGTTTTATGACGAGTTTTTTTCGGTTTACAATCAATCTCCCAACAAATACAAATTCATTATAGTGATTACCGAAATGCCATACAGAGGGCAAACCAGTATCATTCAAGTCAAGATTGACCAAGATGTGGTGTACGAGTTTTACACCAACCCCAATGAAGAATACATGAAGTATCAAGTAGGCATGGCGCTTAGATCGTTGGCAAGACATGCAGAAGAAATGTCCAAAATAAAACAGGAATTCAACTATTAAATACAAAAGATTATGAAAATCATCTCACAACTTTTACTAATGGTACTGATGTGCTTCTGCATCAATGCATCGGCACAACAATTGACCTACAAAGCGGTCAATCCTAACTTTGGCGGAAATTATTTGAATTATTCTTGGTTGATGTCTTCTGCAAACGCGCAGAATCCCTTCGACAATAAAGAAAATTCAAGTTTGACTTCCAACCTACTGAGTAGTTTTTCTGATTCAATGAAAAGACAAATCCTTAATCAACTCACAAGAAGCTTATTTTCAGGCTCAGACGGCGGGATGTTTCCGTCAGAAGGGAGCATTGAAATTGGCGGGTTGATAATTACAATCGAAGATATTCGAAACGGTACCATCATCACCATCATTGACTCGGAAACAGGAGAATCCACTGAAATTATTCTATAAATTTATACTCATGAAATCCCCCAATTACATTTTTTATCTGATTATTTTTTTAATAATCCAGAGCTGCGGAACATATTTGGTTCCGCCGGGAGGCGTTGACCATCGCTCATATATTGGCGAAATCACGCCTTCACAAAGAGATTTTGAAAAACTCCCAACACCTAAAGAACAAGTCGTTGTGGGTGTTTATAAATTTCGTGACCAAACTGGACAGTACAAAGCATCCGATATGGGAGCCAATTGGAGTACTGCCATTCCACAGGGCTTGACCTCAATTCTGATTAAATCATTGGAAGACAGCAAATGGTTCGTACCCATTGAGAGAGAAAATATTGGCAACCTACTGAACGAAAGGCAAATCATTAGAACAACCAGACAAGAATACAGCGGGAACTCTAATTCCGGCCAACTCCCCCCACTCCTCTTTGCAGGCATTCTATTGGAAGGTGGAGTCGTTTCCTACGACACAAACATCCTAACCGGAGGTGCAGGTGCGAGATACTTCGGGATTGGTGGTTCAACCGAATACCGTCAGGATCGAATCACGGTTTATCTGAGGGCAGTTTCAACAAGTTCAGGAAAAGTTCTGAAAACGGTTTATACTTCCAAAACCATACTTTCTCAATCCATTAACGCAAGTATGTTCAGATACATCGACTTTGAAAGACTCATGGAGGCAGAGGTAGGCGTAACCAATAACGAACCCGTTCAAATAGCTGTGACAGAAGCCATCAACAAAGCTGTTTATTTGTTAATTTTGGAAGGAATCAAAGACAAAGCCTGGGAAGCAGAAGAAAATGACAGTACAAAGGTGCAAGAACTGCTACTGGAATACAATAACGAAATCATCCAAAACAACAAGAAGGTGGCCGGAAAAGGAAGTTGGGAAAAAGGCAGAAGATCACAGTTCTCTTTTGGCGTGGCTTATACCTTCAATACATTGAAGTCAGATTTCAAAACACAAAGCATGAGACCGGGTGTCAAAGGAAATTTTAAATACATATTTTCTGACTATTTTAACACCGGTTTCTCGTTTGGAATTCAACAGATGGGTTCCAAAGAAACCTTTAGATCTACATTCAACACCTATGAATTGGATTTGGAATACATCGTCATGCCATTTAACGAATTCAGCCCATTTTTCTTCGGAGGGTTTGGCCTTATCGCTGATACCCAAGGACCTGACAATCTCTGGAAAGGCAAAACGCAATTCGGCGGAGGGCTGGAGTACTTGGTATCCCCAACCGTCGGTTTAAGAGGTACGGCCAGCTACCATATTGGATTTGATGATGACTGGGACCAGATGGTTTCCGGCAAAAGAAACGACCACTTCCTACAGGTGGGTTTAGGCATTCAGATTAACTTTGGAAACAGATTTAAATAAAACTACCATGAAGAAATTAATTCTACTCAGCATATTTGTCGGATTACTGTTTGGATGCAGTGAAGACATACTCGACGGTACCCAGAAAGGAACAATAAAAGGTTCGGTCCGTTTGGAGTTAACCAATGAACCGCTCGCCAATGTGAAAATCACAACCACGCCATCTACACTCACTGTTTATTCGGATGAAGAAGGAAATTTTGAAATCCTCGAAAGTGTTCCGATGGGTGACTATTCGGTAAAAGCAGAATTAAATGGCTATGTAACCGAAGTAGAAGCAGTAAGTATTGTAAATGCAAACCAAACTGTGAGCATCGTTTTTGAAATGATTGTGGACGAAAGCCTCAATACACCACCCGAAAAACCGGAATTGATATCACCTGAAAATCTTGCAACAGACCTGCCCAACAATCTCACACTCAAGTGGAGTAGCAACGATGTCGATTCAGACACACTGGTTTATCGGGTCATGCTCAGCAACAATATCACCAACGAACAAATAGAATTCGCCGACATAGAAGTGGACACATTGGCACTTGAAAGCCTACACTTTGGT
This sequence comes from Weeksellaceae bacterium, assembly GCA_028694715.1. GTDB lineage: Bacteria > Bacteroidota > Bacteroidia > Flavobacteriales > Weeksellaceae > Moheibacter. The sequence goes on from JAQVKJ010000189.1 coordinate 2,769, forward strand.
ACTACCTATACTTGGCAAGTTGCCGTTTCCGATGGCGTCAACGAAGAGGTTTTCAGTCAATCCAGTCAGTTCACTGTTCGTTCAAATCCCGAATACCGCTATCATTATGTGGAAAAAGTAAATGGTAATTTCACCATCAAAGCAACCAATCTGGACGAAACCATCGAGATAACCAATGCCAACTATTCGAGCTGGAGACCACACAAAAACAACATTGCGCTTAAACTCGCATTTCTGCAAACCTTGGCCGGACAAACCCATCTGGTCACTACTGATTTGAACGGAGAAAACTTGCACCAAATAAGTCAGGCCCCGGTCAGCGGATTCCGCCCCGATGTGATGGATTTTGACTGGCTCAACAACGGTAGCAAGTTCATCTTCCCAAGTTTTGATAAATTATACAAAATCAATTACGACGGCACTGGTCAACAACAGATTTATCAAACAGCAGACGGACATTTCATCACCAAATGCGCTTGGAGTTACGACGGCTCAAAAATTGCCATCACAACCAATGACATCAACGGATACCAAGCAAAAATTATCATTCTCGACGGAGACGGGAACTTCATAGAGACCATCTTTGAAAATCAGCCCGGTGCCGTGGGTGGATTGGATTGGAACATTACGGGTGATAAACTTTTGTACACTTATGATGTTTCAGGATTTGAAAATGCTGAATACCGTCAGCTGGATACACGGATTTTTATATACAATTTCAACGACCAAACAGCAGTTGACATGTCTGAATTGAGCATGAAACCCAACGGAACCATAGATATTGACCCTCAATTTTCATCTGATGACGCACGAATTATTTTTATGAATACTTCCAACGATATGTTTTCAGTCAAATCAATTTATGAATTGTATTACGACGAAGAAAATCAACTGACCAGAGAATTGATTATTTACAACGGTGAAATGCCTGATTACAAATAACAATACCACCTAAACCAGTTTTAACAGCTTTCTGCACTTTGGCAGGGAGCTGTTAATTTTTTTATTCAATCCTCTGTAAATTTTAGGATGTTTTCAGTTATTTGCAGTGACTATACATGTTTAAATCTAATTTTTTTGTTAGAAAAAAATAGAACTGCCGACGGGAATGTTTTTCATCAAAGAATTTCCAAGAACCGAAAGCGGGAAAATTAAGTGACAGAAAGTGGTCCAAAAACGATGGTTTTTGATTTATAAATCGAAG
>JAQVKJ010000190.1 GCA_028694715.1 Weeksellaceae bacterium
GTTAGGGTATTGGTCATCTGTATTAGACCGCTGGCTTTTTTTATCATCATTTTTATCACCTCTTAAATTGAATTACAAACTCAGTTTAAAAAAGTGTTGGAAGAAGTCAAATTTTTGAATGATTTTTCGTAATTCGATTACAAAGTGCCGTTAATAAGGGCTGCTTATTGCCTGACAATCTGCCGTTAATGAAATACAAATTGCCGTTGATACCCTTTGAAACTATTGGAAGATTGGGGATTATGAAAGGGTTAAACCTGATAAATAGAATGAGGTTGAATAGTGATTGATTAAAACACTCCCAGAGTGTTTTCCCAGAACATTATGATTGAATTTCTATGCGCTCTTTTTTAAATAACTCCGGCGATTGATTTTTTTCTGGATTTTTGGAGGCAAATTAAAGCCGGTAATTGAGGATGCTATCAGCAGGAAAAGTATCATCTTCATTAGAATGAAGGCGATAAGGTGGCTATGTTCAAATCTTCCAACAAATTTTAGGCAAATAACATCAATTTCTTGTGCTCATTTTTTTATTTTTTATAATAGTTATATATGAGTGAAAAGGATTTTAGATGAGCAAAAAAATTTTAACGAGGTTCAATATCCAAACCGAACTTTTAGAATTGATACAAACCCAAGCCAATCAGCAGAACATTTCAAAGCACGACTATTTAAACCAGTTGCTATATGACAAACTAATCAAGAAAGACAATAGATTATCCCACCATATCGCACGGGACATCGAGAACTTGATTTTATTGCTTCTAACCAATGAAAAGAAGTTTGAAAACATCCCAGCAGTATTTCAAGAAGCTGACCAGATTGACAGAGTGAAACGGGAATTTTTGTCCTTACGAAGAAACACCCAATCCAAGAGCGCAAAAACAATGTGGGCGAAACTGATGAAAGAATTAGCACCATCTTCTTTTAAAACTTTGAAAAGCCGTGATGAAGCGATTGAAAAACTAAAAGCCATTTATGACATTGTTGCTGGTCATCAGGAGATATTCGAATGAGATATACAGAAAGTAAAAACTTAAAAGTTTTAAAAACAATTTTCAAAGATACCCAAACAATATACGAGGGGAGAGAAAAAACGGCTCTATTGTCGTATGTGCAAAAACAGCATAATGTTTTTCAATCCAAAAAAGCTATTGGGGAGGGAGGAGTTCATCATTACATTATCTCTCCAATCAGTCCGGCTGAATATGAAAAACTGACCCCCTCTCAAAAAAAGATAATGGAGGATGAAAGCATCCAATGGAGCAAAAACACTTTTGAAAAGTTTGGATTTATAGGCTCCATTGAATACAACAAGGATAAAAGCGATGTGAAGTATTCCAACGGGTTTGAGAACATTAAAACGGGTTTTCACCTTCATCTGGCAGTGAGTGATAAATATAAAATCAGGGGTGCTGCTGATTTGTTGTCATTAAGGGAAAATCTGGCTCATCATCTGTCCAATTCCATTGACCCTGATATGAGGTCAATATTAGGGGTAAAGAACAAAGAGGAGACGGAAATCTACCGAAGGGAAGCCATCTCCAAAAAACAAAAACAAAACGCTCTTGAAAATCTAAAAAATTCTCCTAACTTTTTAGAAAATTCCCAAGCCGTGCGACTGCTGAATAATGACCTGTCCAAAATATTCATTGAGCTTGGAATAAAACACACCATCAAAAATGATTTACTGGCACTGAATAAAAATGAGAGGCACCACATACTGGGAAAAAAAGCCCAGCTGAGAAGTGAAATGGATGGACTGAAATTTCAAATCAAGGCTAACCGCAACGAGATCCGGTTTATTGATAAATTTATTAAATCCGAAAAAGAAAAAATGACTGATGTGGAAAGGCTGTTCCAGTCCGAATTTCAAGAGTTAAAACATTTCTATGACAAAAAGTTGCTGGGACTGGGTGTATGGGTTCAGGGGGAGCATCAATGGTTCCGTAAAATCAAATCTGACCAATTAAAAAATGGGGAAATCAATACGACCCAATTTTTGTATCAGGTAGCTCAGAATAAATCGTATTGGGAATATATCAAAAGCGATGAAAGAAAACGGCACCAAAGTATATTAAAACAACACCGGAAAGCTTTTAAAGACAAGTTGTTTGCTATGGGTGAAATCATTATAAACCTGCAAAGAGACCGCCTGAGCGTCATAGCAATTGCGGGAATGGACAAAAAGAAGCTGGACTCCAAACTGGCAAAATACGAAGAAATTGGAACCAAACACCAGTCCCATTATGAAGTGTTCATCAGCAGAATAGACCGGATCCAAAAAGAGATTGAAAACCTACGGGCTAAAAAGCTGGTATTAACCCAGTCAAAAATCCAGAAGCAACACCAAAAACAGCAGATGATAGAGAAAATCCTTCAATTCGATGCCGGTATAAGTGGAAAGGGATTTGAAGCTTTGAGCAGAGGAATGGAGAAAAAATACTCTGTGAAAATAACTAATGGAGGAGCTGAACCGGATTCAATTGATATGAAAACCAGCACCATCCACATCAAGAAACCAAAGGAGCAAGGAGCATTCTCCCATCTGCTTCGGGGTCTTATGAAAATCACCCAAATTTCAGAGGGTTCGATTTTAAAGAGCCTGAATACAAAAACACTTTTTAAAGAGGTCAAGGAGGGTATTTATTCTCAATTCCCTCAATTCAAGGCTACGCTGGAGCAGACACAATCGCTGGAAGATTTTATTGTCATATTTGGGAAACTGAAAGAGGTTTATAAAAAGAGGGAGGAGGATTATTCTCCCTCTATGTAATGGCTTCTATAAATCGTATTTGACCAGCTCAATGACCTTTTTGGTCAGCTTCACATCCATTTTATTTTTGTTGGATATCCCAAAGGTGATATCTCTTTTCAAATCGCTGTGGCCTGTCAGATATTTGATGACCAGTTCGTGCTCTGGGTGCTTATAAAGTTCCTGAGCAAAGTTTTTACGGGTTGAATGAAATACTTTTGTTTCATCTGTGATAAACAATCGGATATATTCCCCGATCCGGTCACTATTGCGATTGCTGCTACCGCTCCACATAAGAAAGTCATTTTTTGAAGTTGTGAGATACTTATCAATAATATCCGTTATTTGGCTATGTATAGGAATAATCCGTTTGGATGATTTGGTTTTGAGGGTTTTTCCCGTTTTGATATCTTCAACCAGTTCAAAGCACATTACCCCATCGATTTCGACAATATTTTCTTTTCTCAGCTGGCCAATTTCATCAAGCCTCATTCCGCTATATAACCCTATTTTTATGAAGTCTTGGATGATTTCTTTATTGCCTTTTTTAACATCATTGTGAAGCAGAATTTTTATATCTTCATAGCTAAATTCACTATAACCCTCGGACTGGGTTTTTGGTAGCAGTAAAAAAGTGTCAAAGATGTCATTTTTATAAATCTCAATATATTTGAGATAAAAGAAGAAGCTCCGGTAATTATTGAAAAAGACATTGATATAGTTGTTGGTCAGCCTCGGATAAGTTTCTTCTGGCAGATTTAGCGCAACGATTTCCGGTAACGATTTTCCTTCACACTCTTTGATTTTTATAAATCCGGAAGGGATTTTTTTGAACTTTTGTTGAAGTTCTTTGAAAAATAGGGATGTAAAATCGTGGATGTTGTAATCTTCATCTTGACCGATAAAATCAAGCAAATAGGTGAAAGACATTCGAAGGTTGTCGATGCTGTTGCTGCTGTAATTTTTGCCCGTTTTGCTTTTATGCTGGTCTTTTTTCCATTCGACAAAATCGTCCCAATGTTTTTTTAATGGGAGATAAGGTTTTAGTGGAATGATAACGGGTGAAGGTGCTGAATTAGAAGCCTGAGCAGCGGAGCGTTTTTTCATTTCGAGTTCTTGGCGCTGCTCGTCTGTCAAAAAGAGTTCATTGTTCTTGAATTTGATTCCGATGTCAGCTTGGATGTCAATGAGCCGTTGTTGTTCTTGTGCCAG
>JAQVKJ010000191.1 GCA_028694715.1 Weeksellaceae bacterium
GTTAAAATTGAATTTTCAAGCGCAATTTCAATCATTTGATTTTCGGGTTCCAATCCCTGCACAATCGCATTGTATAATTTTCTCACTTCTTCAATGTCTTCCACTGCTTCTTGCAAGATCACATCCGCCATGTTTTTCAAAGGCAAAATACCGGTTTTCACCATTTCGTTCTTGAAGTGTTCAACCTTGAATTCAGTCGAATTCAACAGTGTGTTTTTCAAATTCCATTTCTCCAAATGATTCAAATCAAAAACCTCGGTTTCAGGCAAACTCAGTTCATGGTCTTCGTAATAAATCCCCAAGACACGGTTGTAAAAATATTTGAAAGGATGTCCGAAAAACGAAATAAACCGTGCACCGTCCACATTGCTAAAATCAAAAATCTCTTCTTTGGATGTGTCTGAACCCAAATCCGGCAGGGAAGTTTCATCTGTCAGTAGATAAGAATACAGCTTGGGATTCCCCGAGTTGTATTTCCGGCTGAAACCATGCAAAGGATGTTTCACGATAAAATTTTCGCGAACGGAATCACGCTCATCGGTTTTTGAAGCGATAAAATCCAACAATTCATCGACCAAAGCAGAGGGTGGCAAGTCCGCATTGTCTTTCACACTTTGACCTATATAGCTGATATACAAATAATCACCAGCAGAAAGCAAAGTTTCCAAAAACAAATGTTTGTCGTTTTCACGAATGTTCCTGTCGCCTTTTCTTTTTTCGAGTTCCATCAAATCAAAACTCACCCTTCGGTCTTTTCTCGGGAAATCATTCAGGTTCATTCCCAATAGCGCAACTACTTTGAACGGAATACTACGCATCGGAATCAGTGAACAAAAAGTAATGCCTCCGCCCGCAAAGGAACTGCTTTTTTTGGCCCTGGAAAGCATCGGCAGAAAACTTCTGATAAAAACATCATAACCAATGCTTTCATCAAAGAGTTCGTCCACCAAATTGTATTGCTCCAACTGTCTTTGAATCCATTGATAATCCTCGTCTTCCACCTCTTCTCTTTCACCTACAAAAAGATTCAAAGTCCAGTTCAGGTATTCCACCCAACCTGCAATATTTTTCTTTGTCCGGCGGCTTTCTAATGACTGAATTAGGTTTTCGACAAAATACACAAAACGGGTGGCTTCCATCATGTCGAAACCTTCGATCAAATCCAAGGGATAAAAGCTCTGTTCGCCCTCGCCAAATTCTTCGCCGCCGCTCATGCAAAGTCCGTACATGATGCGCTGCAAACCGTATTTCCAGCTCACAAAATCGGAATCATCCTCACGGTTGCCTGCGATTCCGAAACGAATGTTGGCGGCCTTCACCCAATTGCGGATTTTTTCGGTGTCTGTGACGCCAAAACGATTTCTGATGACCGAAAAATCGAGCAAACTCACCACTTTTTCGGAAGTCAATTGCTGTTCGTTCAGCGAGAGTATTTCCACCAAAGCATTGGCAACATTATCGGTTTCGAGATAACTTTCGTCAGCAATGGTGTATCGGAATTTGTGGGGCGCATTGTCAAAAACTGCTTTGATGTAGGAAGCGTACAAATCAATATCGGTCACCATCACCACAATGTCACGGGCTGACAAATCTTCCTTTTTTTGGTCAACGAGATGCACCAGATAATTGTACAGCACTTCCACTTCCCGAACCGGGCTGTGACAGGAATTCATCACTATGCTTCCGTCTTCAATTTGTGTTTTGGTGAAATGAATTTCTTCTTTTTGGTTATTGAAAATCGTGTGTTGAATATGGTGTAGCAAACTGTCTTTTTGGGGTTCAGTCACATTGATTTCAGTGTATGAATTTAGGGTTTCTTCGTTTTGAAAAAGCATCAAAAAAGTTTCACGGATGATTTTTCCCCAGGCGGGCAAAAGCGGATTTGCCGCAGATTCTTCGGTGAAATGCATTTTGTTTTTCTGTTTCAAAAAAGCGATGACTTTATCGGATCTTTCCTCGAACCAATAATCCAATGGTGCAGGATTCTGTACCAGAAAATGAAGTTCAATCCGGTCAGAAAGTTTCTCAAAAATCTGAAGGTGGTATTCGGTAATCAGACTCAAACCAAAGAAATAGAGCCGCGGCATTTTTTTGACAAAACGCTCCATTCTTTCTTCATCCTGTGTGGATTGGAGAATAAAATCACCGATTTCGGTTTTGTTCGGAAAATGTTCACCGGCCAGCTGCTGCGTCATTTGCCAAAGTGCTTTTTGCCAAGATTCGGCATCTTGCAAGGCTTTCAGTTCGTATTTTCTTTGTTTGGAACGCGCCCAATCATCGGTATAAAAACTATGATTTTCGTTCCAGCTTTTTACCATATCTGTCCGATAAATTTGATATTGGTCAAAGAGATCAGCGACTTTTTCTGCCAGTGCCATCCGCTTGACATCCTTCTGTGTTTCAGAGACTTCATCTTTATAATAATCTGCAATCTGCGGAAATTCACTGATAAAATCCGGGTTTTTAAGCAAACTGTAAAGCAACCAATTCAGGTTGTGTGCCGAAAGTGAATCCCGGTAAGTACCGCCCAAAAGCTGAAAAACTTTGTTGATGATTTCATTGGGTTTCACAAATTCGATATTGGCAGCAATCCCTATTTTGGCAGCAATACGGTGTTTCAGCCAGTTGTTCATCCCCTCGGTTTGGGTCACGATATAGACGGGACGAAACACCGAGTTTTCATTCCAAATATGTCTGCAAAGCTCATCTGCAAGGCTGTTCAGAGAATCTGATACTTTCAGTTGAATGGACATGGAGGCTTAATTATTTATTCATTTCAAAAAAACAATTTACTAAGATAATGTTTTCCATTTTCAAAAGTAAAAAGAGTCTGCGACAAAATACGGCGTTGGGAATTATGTTTGATAATTTTTTTGAAGAATTCATATTCGTTTAAGGTTCCAGAGAAAGCAAAAATTTTAATTTAAATCAAACGGAAAGAGACAAATTTTAACTTAAAAATTTTATTATATTGCGGCAAATTCTATTAATTATGAGAGTACGGGCTTTTATTTCTATTCTATTTTGTTTGCCATTTTGTCTATCCGGGCAAGGTACGGGATTAGATGGCACGGGTACAAAAACAATTGTTTTCTCCTATGATAATTCAGGAAATCAAATAATGAGACAATTTGTTGAAAACTTTTCACCAATTCAAGATAAAAATGAACCCCAACAAGAATTGCCACTGTCAGAGTTGTTTGAAAAAGCAATTATCGTTTATCCCAACCCTACGAGAGGGTTATTCTACATTGAATGGGAAAAAGAAATCTCAAATTATATTTTTCAGGTACGGGTCTTATCCGCGAGCGCAGTTCTTCAATTGTTAGAGGTTAAGAATTCAGAAAACAAGCTTAGTATCGATCTGACTCTCAGTCAAAGTGGAATATACTTTGTCCAATTTATTTTTACAGATCAAAGTATTGTTTCAAAGAAGATTATTAAACTTTAATTCCTTTTAAAAACTTAAGGTTATGAAAAAGAATATACTGTTTCTTGTAGTAGTATTATTTATATTTCAAATTGCAAAATCTCAGCAATATCTTACTGATACAAAGGGAGAATTGACTGTCAACGGGATTGGTGCTGCAAACTATAAAGTTCCCATCGCTCTGCCCCCCGGAATAAAAGATGTTGCACCGCAAATTGCATTAATGTTTGATGGTTCGGGAAGCAACGGAACAGCTGGTTACGGATGGAACATTGTAGGAATTTCATCTATATCCCGAATAAGCACAAGAATAGATTTGGATGGTTATATAGACGGAGTCGATTTCGATGAGAATGATCAATATTCGTTGGACGGACAAAGGCTGATTGAAAGTTCTCCTCTACCTCCTCCTCTTGGATTTCCACCCAGAGAATATTTAACAGAAAATTATTCCAATCTAAAGATTTTAGCATTTGGTGAATATAGCTATCCGGGAACTTCAGGTACAGGGCCGGAAAGATTCGAAGTGACA
>JAQVKJ010000192.1 GCA_028694715.1 Weeksellaceae bacterium
TACAGAAGCACCCACATAACTGCTGACCAACTTTTTCATCTCAGGCGATACATTGATTTTCGTCTCGTGGCTGACTTTGTCAGCAAAAAGAATTTCGTTTTCAGGATGGTTTATTGATTTGTAAATAAGTCCTTTATCGTCTGATGCCTCCATGTCACCGGACAATTCTTTTCCAGAAATTTGGTATTTGAGTGCAGCCTTTCTTTTTTCGAGTATGCTGTCGATTTCACCTTCTTCCAAGTTGATGATTTCGTCATCAAATGCTTTGTTTCTTTTGAGTAATTGTCGTTCTTTCAAAGATTCGGCATAGGAAGATATTTTGGCGGACATGATAACCACTGCTATCAATGCGACAATTAAAATTAGTATAAGTGTTCCAATTACACCCGGACTGCTGGCCCAGTTGTCAGCACTGATGTTTTTGAACTGTGCAAAACCTGCAAAAGGAACCAGTAACAAAATTGTTTGAATTAGAGTTCGTTTCATGCTATTTAGTAATAATTACGACTTATAATACGAAGATGTTTGCTTTTTAAATTTTCGGTAAAATTAGTATAAAATTTATAGAAACTGACAAGTTTAAGCCGAGAAAATAGCAATAGTCAGAATGAAAGATGAAAAAGACAACTTCAAAACATGACGCAAATCAGTAACAAAATTGATTAGAGTTTGTGATTCAATCGTTTCACTCATTCATAAATCCAAATGATTTTTTAAAAATTTGAAAAAAAACCGTACAAACAGTGTGAAATAAAATAACATTTAGATTGATTCTAAACAAAACAAAAACGCTCGAAAGGAAGTGTCAGTACAACAGAGAAGGATTGATGTCCAGAATATTTTCATTGGTGTATTTTTCAATGAATTCATCTGTGAAATGTTCACTGCCCATCAATTTGTTGGACTGTAGTATGTTTTTGATGTCCAGTTTTTTGTATGCTTCCAGCATTTTAATAGATAGCGGGCGGTATGAAAAATGCCAGGGTTCGTACACAAATCCCTTTCTGCCTGCAGCCTTGGTGTACACCAAATAAAAACCGAATTTCTCAGCGTTTTCATCCAACCAAAGTTTGAATTTTCTCATTCTGCCGCCCTCGTTGAAATGAACTTCACTCAATGGATTGGACGGAATACCTTTGGTAGAATCGATGATGTCCAAATCGGTTCCCCAATGATGCCGAGAAGTGCCGGGTATGGTACTGTACTCTATGATTTTCTCAATGGTTTGTTGATGCGACAAACCAGTGGCTCGATATTGTTTGTATTTTCTTTCCCATATTCCGTTTTGGTGCTGATAACTGCGGTAACTCGAAATCACGAAGAGGTTGAATCCCTGTTCTTTGCCAGCTTTTTTCATTAAATTGAACTGCAATCGGGCTTCTTCTCTCAGCCGGAAACCATCTCCGAACAACTCGGGTTTTCCTTTCCCAATGAGTTCTGCTTCAGAAAATTCATCCTGCAATTTAATACCAAGGCCCGGTGATATGAGAATCATCCCACCCATCAATGAAGTTTTTATTAGAAAATCTCGTCTATTCATGTGTTTAATGAATGTTGATGTTTCCGCCTGCAAAGTTTGACTGATTTACTTCTGCCGTTCCGTAGATGTCTATATTTCCACCCATTCTTGTTTTGGCATTCACAAAATCTGTGGCATTCACTTGGGCATTACCACCTGCATTGACGGTAACATTGCTGATTTTTGTTTTCAATTCCGCTGCTTCATATATTCCGCCGGCATTACAAACCACATCTTGTGTGTCAGCGTTTCCGGCGACTTTTATTGTGCCAGCAGAAGTGGATTTTGCATCGAGTTTGATAGAATTGATTTCCAGTTCAATGCTGGCGCCTTCCTTAGCGTTGAGTGAGAGAGAGGAAGCATTGATGAGCTCATCGGCAAAAACAACTGCTCCTTCGCTTGCCCGTACACTGTTGAGTTTTTTGAAATAAACCGTCACCGAAGTACGGTCGCCCTGTAGGAATTCGGTCACATCCATCCGAAGTTTCAAGGTGTTGTTTTTGTTGATGAAATCCACCTTGTCGGCTTTGGAGCCCATGATTTGAATTTCATTTTTATCGGATGGGATTAGTTTCACATTCAATTGGTCAAAGACTTCAATGGCACTATAATCACCCACTTCGTAGGTAATCTGTGCAAGTGATACCCCAAGAACAAGACTTAATAACAGCGAAAAAACAATTTTCATTTGTTTGAATTTTAATCGGAATGTGGCAAAGACTACGCCAAAGACCGAAGAATGACTACCATTTAGAAAGGAATTTGGGTCGTTTTATTGTGTGAGTTAATTAAGAATGTGTGTTAAATTCTCAATCAGTATTTAGCCATATATCAATGCTTCAACTGTGGTTCGAATTCCATCAAATCCGACTTTAACCATTCCGGAATCTCAATGGTTTTTTTCTTTAGAATATCAATCATCACTTGGGTGCTTTTGCCTTTGGCGTGAAGGATTTCATCAGCGTTTTCTGCTTCGCTCACGACCAAATATTCAATCTCAAAACTCTTGTTACCCAATCTTGAAGTTCTGGCTTTGATGTGCGGATTTTTACTCAATAAGTTCAATTCTTTGAAATAATCACATTCAATATGTGCTATGACAAACATGTATTTTGCCCAGTCCCATTTTTTACTGACTGCCGGCATATAAAAACCTCGGGCATTTTGAAAATAATCAAAATAATAAACATTGTTCACATGTCCCAACGCATCCATGTCGTTCCAACGGATATTGAGGGGCATTGAAAATCTGAAATCCGGATTTGATGCATCCATTGTTTTGAAAATTAAGGTTGTGAAAAAGCCGCTTCCTGAATAATTAAATGGAAACGGCTTCCTTGTATTTGATTTAAAAAATTACTCTCCTGCAACAATTTCACCGATTCTCACAATGACTTCCGTCGCTTTCACCATCGATTCCAAGGGTACGAATTCATAAGGTCCGTGGAAGTTGTGTCCGCCTGCAAAAATATTCGGGCAAGGCAGTCACATAAAACTCAGTCTGGCACCGTAGGTTCCGCCGCGGATGGGTTTGATGTTGGGTTTCACACCAACATCTTCCAATGCTTGTTTGGCGATTTCTACCGACTGGAATTTTTCTTTTACCTTTTCAATCATGTTGAAATATTGGTCTCCCATATCGAGTACAATTCTGTCATCGCCATATTTTGTTTTCATTTCAGCAGTGATTTCTTCAATCAATTTTTTTCTGGCAATGAATTGCTCCATATCGTGGTCCCGAATGATGTATTGCAGTTCGGCCTCTGAAACATTTCCTTTCATTTGAGTCAAATGGAAGAAGCCTTCTCTGTCCTCTGTGGATTCAGGAACTTCATCCGGAGGCAGACCCTCTGCAAATTCTCTGGCCAAAGTACAAGCGTTGATCATCGACCCTTTTGCATAACCCGGGTGAACGCTTTTTCCGAAAAACTTAATATGGGCATAAGCTGCATTAAAGTTCTCGTATTCCAATTCTCCGATTTCGCTTCCGTCCATGGTATATGCCCATTCCGCACCGAATTTTTCGACCGGAAAAAAATCAGCCCCTCGGCCGACTTCTTCATCCGGTGTAAACCCAACGGCAATTCGACCGTGTTTGATTTGTGGATTTGCCATCAGATATTCCATGGCGGTAACTATTTCAGCCACACCGGCTTTGTCATCTGCGCCGAGCAAAGTGGTGCCATCGGTACAAATGATGGTTTGTCCTTTGTATTGTTTCAAATCCGAAAATTCATCCGGACTCAGTGTCATTTGTTCGTTTAATCGAATATCACCGCCATCATAATTTTCTATGATTTGTGGTTTGACATTTTCACCGGAAAAATCAGGCGAAGTATCGAAATGCGCCACAAAACCGATGGTCGGTACTTGTTTGTCTATATTCGACGGCAGGAAGCCCATCACATAGGCGTTCTCGTCGATG
>JAQVKJ010000193.1 GCA_028694715.1 Weeksellaceae bacterium
CTACAGCTTTCGGCACATGGATTTGAATCATCGGAGCTTCTTCATCCACTGTCAATTCATCTTGGGGCAATTGTTGATTCGCATTGTGAGATGGTTCTGTTTTTTGTATGGCTTGATTATCAATCGGGCTGTTTAATTGAGTCATTTTCGTCTCTTCGCTTTGAGTGATTTTTTCAGCTTCGGGCACATGGATTTCTGTATTTTTTGGTGTCTCAGTATGAACGATATTCGTAGTTTTCATCAGAGTCTGTTTGTTTTGTTGGGGGTTCACTGTCAGCAATATCAGCAATGCAATGGAGGCGACTGTTGAAACCGAAATCCAAAATGGAATTTGGAATTTTCTTTTGGGTTTGTTCTCCTTATCGTCCAGCATGCTTTCCAGTTTTTGCCATGTGGCCTCAGAAGGCATGATTTCCCTTTCTTTCAGCTGGTTTTTAATCTTTTTTTCAAGCCCGGTTTTCATCTTTTATAATTTTTCGTTCTGCAATGATTTGCCTCAATCGTTTCTTTGCCCTCAGCAATTGGGTTCTGGAGGTCATTTCATCTATATTTAGCAATTCTGAAATTTCCTTGTGTGAATAATCTTCCAATACAAACAGATTGAATACCAGTCTGTAATTTTCAGGCAAACAGTCAAGCAGTTCTTGCGCATCAATTTCAAATGGGACAGATAAATCATCTGTGTATTGTTCGGAATATTCGATTTCATCCAAATACACAAATTTTTTGTTTGCTCTCAGAAAATCCAAACATTCGTTGACCATGATTTTTCTGATCCAAGCTTCCAGACTACCAATAAAACTATAAGAAGAAATGTTATTATAAACCTTCATAAAAGCTCTAATCATACAGTCTTCCGCGTTTTGCAAATCGCCCGTGTAAGTCCTGCAAACACTCAGCATCTTGGGCGAATATCTTTCGAACAGTTCCTTTTGAGCCATCCGGTCGCCTTTGATTAGCATGGAGACTATCTCTTCTGTTTTTCGGTGCTTATGGATAGAAATGATTTTCAAAATTTCATGTTTCTAATTACAAGACGGATTTAAAACCAAAAATGTGACAGCAGATGAAATCAATTTTGCTATCTTATTGATTTTTAATAATTTAATTTTAAATAAATTTATTCAATCAAAATTATTTCAGTTCATAAACCATTTCTCCATTGATAAAAGTTGCCACCGCTTTTGTTTCGGGCAATAGTTTTTCATCCACCTGCATAATGTCCCTGTCAAGAACTGTGAAGTCAGCGAATTTTCCTGCTTCAATGCTGCCTTTTTCTCTTTCCTCAAAATTGGCATAAGCCGCCCATATGGTCATTCCCCTGAGTGCTTCTTCACGACTGATGGCATCTTTCATCTGAAAACCGTCTTCAGGTTTGAATGTCAAATCTTTTCTGACCACAGCTGCAAAAAATGTATAAAAGGGGTTGACATGTTCTACCGGGAAATCAGTGCCGAGTGCGATGATTCCGGTGTGTTTGAGCAGTGAATTGTATGCATAAGCATCTTTCATCCTGTGCTTACCGATTCTATCTTCTGCCCAGTACATGTCGCTGGTAGCATGAGTAGGTTGAACGGAAGGCAGAATATTGTTAGAAAAATAATCAAAGCCGTCGGGGGAAACAATTTGGGCGTGTTCCACTCTCCATCTACGGTCATTCTGTCCTTCGAGTGCATTTTGATAAGTTCTTAGCACTTCGATGGTCGCAGAATCTCCAATCGCATGGCTGTTCATTTGGAAGCCTGAATCAGCAATGATTTCAGCCAATCTTTTCAGACTGTCCGCCGGAGTAATCATGATGCCATAATGCCCGTGCCTGTCGCTGTATTCCTCTCTGAGAGCAGCACCTCTTGAGCCCAGAGCACCGTCAACGAAGATTTTGAATGAACGAACATTCAGTCTTTTGGTTTTGTAAATTCCTTTTTTGATAAATGCTTCTATGTTCTCAGGACTGTTGCTCACCATTGCATAAATTTTGAGTTTCATTTTTCCATCGCGCTGCAATTCGTCTATCAAATCGATGATTTCAGCTTCCAACCCGGCATCATCAACTGTGGTAAGCCCAAATGAAATGGCTGTTTTTTCGGCGTCGAGCAATGCTTTTTCTGAAATTTGTCTGTCAGGAGGTGGTATAGTTGCGCTGACGGCATCCATTGCATTGTCTATCAATACGCCTGTAGGTTCACCATTCATCAGCAAGATTTCTCCTCCCGGAATTTTTGTATCAGCTGTAATTCCGGCCATCTTCAATGCCTTTGAATTTACCAGCATCGCGTGTCCGTCCACTCTTCTGAGCGCAACTGGCGTATCAGGAAACAACTCATCCAGTCTTTGTTTGGTTGGGAATTCTTTGTCGGGCCAATTGTTTTGGTCCCAACCTCTTCCCTGAATGTATTCCGACGGGTTGTTCTTCTGAAATTCAACCACTCTGTCAATCATCTCTTCAAAACTTTTTGTTCCTGTCAAATCCACTGACTGCATATACAAACCCAGTCCGTAGAGGTGTGCATGTGCATCTATGAGTCCGGGCACTATGGTTTTTCCGCCGGCATCATATACTTCTTTGGCTTTGTATTTTGCTTCCAACATCTCACTGTCTCCCACTTCAATGATTTTCCCGTATCTCACCACAAATCCGCTTGCGGTCTCAAAGTCTTTATTGACGGTATAGACCACTGCGTTTTTAATGAGCAAATCAACGGATTCACGGGATGAACAGGAGAGAAGCAAAACTGTAGCGAATAGAAGAAGTATTTTTTTCATTTGAATTAAAAATTTAAACTTCAAAATTAAAAAACATATTCGGGATTGTGCATTCATTTTCTATAACTTTGGATTTTCTAAACATCTGTTTCAGCAATGAATTTCAACTACGAGGAAGCGGTGGAGTGGCTTTTTATACAATTGCCGGTTTTTCAGCATTCCGGCATTTCGGCTTATCGTGCAGACATTGGTAACATTGTTTCATTGTGCGAGCTGTTGGACAATCCGCAAAATCATTTCAAATCAATTCACATCGCCGGCACCAACGGAAAAGGGAGCAGCTCTCATATGCTGGCCTCTGTGCTTCAGGAAGCCGGTTATACAACCGGGCTTTATACTTCGCCTCACATGAATGATTTCAGAGAAAGGATTAAGGTGAACGGACAGTTATGTGAGCAAGCTTTTGTGACTGATTTTGTAAATCGGATTTTTGAATTTATAAAATCTTTAAATGCTTCATTTTTCGAAGTTACCACAGCCATGGCTTTTGCTTATTTCTGTCGCCAACGGGTAGCCGTAGCGGTCATAGAAACAGGTTTGGGCGGACGCTTGGATTCCACCAACATTATTTTGCCCGTTTTGTCTGTCATCACAAATATCGGTATGGATCATACCGCAATACTGGGCGATACACTTACGAAAATAGCTATAGAAAAAAGTGGAATCATCAAAGAAAACATTCCTGTGGTCATTGGCGAAACTACCGCAGAGACCAAAGAAGTATTTATTCGAAAATCAATGGAGGTGAATTCTGAGATTCATTTCGCAGAAGAAAAGAAGTATCCTGAATTTGAAACCGATTTGGAAGGAATTTATCAGCAAAAAAACATAAGAACGGTTTTGACTGCCATTGAACAGCTTCAAAAATCGGGTTTTAAAATTACTGAGAAGGAAGTCAGAAAGGGCTTAAAAAATGTAGTGAAAAACACCGGACTGAGAGGTCGTTGGCAAATCCTTGGCGTACAACCACTCACTGTGGCCGATATTTCACACAATCCACACGGTTTGGCAGAAATCCAAAAACAATTCAATCAGACCAAATACAAAAAGCTACATCTGGTGCTGGGTTTTGTGCATGACAAAGATGTTGTGGGCATACTTGAGTTTTTTCCTACAGATGCGGATTATTATTTCTGTCAGCCAAAGGTGGACCGCAAATTTCCGTTGGAAGAGCTGAGGCT
>JAQVKJ010000194.1 GCA_028694715.1 Weeksellaceae bacterium
CACCCTTTCCTGCATGACCTTTGAGGCGCGCATTTCACCTTTTCTCACCAGCAAATATACTTTTGAACAGATATTGGAGAGATAAGTGGCTTCTTCGGCAGCAGTATCGCCACCACCAACGACAACAACTTGACGGTTTTTGTAAAAAAAGCCATCGCAGGTGGCACAGGCCGAAACGCCACTGCCGAGGTATTTTTCTTCATCTTCCAGACCCAGATATTTTGCACTTGCTCCTGTGGCGATAATCACCGTGCGGGTTTTGATTTCCTTGCCAGAGCCGGTTATTAAGATGTGAATTTCACCCGGTTCTTTTGCAAGTCTGACTTCGGTAATGTAATCTATATGTACCTGAGTGCCAAATCTTTCTGCCTGTTGCTGAAATTGAACCATCATTTCGGGGCCCATTACACCTTCGGGATAACCAGGGAAATTCTCTACATCTGTGGTGGTGGTCAATTGTCCACCCGGCTGCATGCCAGTATATATTTCAGGGTTCATATTGGCTCTTGCAGCATAAATGGCAGCGGTGTAACCCGCAGGTCCTGAACCGATGATCACTGTGTCTTTTATGGTATTGTCAATCATATTTTGATAAATTAGAGTGCAAAATTATCAAACTTTTTAGTTGTACGGTTGTGATTTTTATTCTATTTACTAATGATTAAATCAGTCAAATTGATTTACATATACTGGGTCTCGGGCTTGTTGTTCAAACGGATGATTCTCAATTTATCCATAATTATGATAAACGGATACATCGGGTCAAATTCATACCATTTTACCTTGAAGTTAGGTCTGCCCCCAAATTTGTGATGGTTGTTGTGAAGACATTCACCCCACATTAGCAAATCGACCGGAAAAAGATTTGTGGAAGTGTCTTTGACATCAAAGTTTCTGTAACCGTATTTGTGAGAGAACCAATTGACAATTACCCCGTGTACTGGCGACATTAATACATGGATAGGAATCAACACATAGAGCCACCATGGAGAATTGAACAGAAAATAAATCAATACATATACCCCGACCCAAACGAGTCTGGTAATTTTGGATTCAGCAAATTTGTCGAATTTTCGCCATTTAGGAACTCCTTTTTTGAATTTCTCACCCACAACCGCAATTTCCTGGTCGATTTCGTTGTAAATCCTTCGGGTGCGCCACATCATTTGAAACAAATCTTTGTCGAAAATCGGAGAATGTGGATCTTTCTCGGTGTCGGCAAATGCATGGTGCAGTCTATGTAAAACACCGTAAGCATAGGGACTTAGATAGGAGGCTCCCTGAGTCAAGAAGGAACCGATATGAAAAGTTTTTTCCCAGAACTTAGACATTTTGAACATGCCGTGTGCTGCATATCGATGATGAAACATTGACTGGAAGAAAAGTGAACTGTACCAATGTAGAATAAAAAAACCTACCAGAATTAAAACAATTGTTTTGGTTTCCATTTTATATTTATCTTAATTTTGACAAATATAAAAGATATATTTCTCCTAAAATGATGACCGAGTATTAATTATTTGTTTTAATTATAATTCTTTATCAACAATGAATCGATCTTTGTTTCGGAAGTACCTGATATTCAAGCTGCCGATTGCTTGGCTTGCCGGTTTGAAGCTTCTTTCATTTGATGGAAGAAAATCCGAGATTTCAGTCAAGCTGGGATGGCTCAATCAAAATCCCTTCAAAAGCATGTTTTGGGCGGTGCAAGGAATGGCCGCCGAATTATCGACCGGAACGCTATGTTTGTCCAAAATTCAGCAATCAGAAATGAAGATTTCAATGTTGGTGGTTGGACTGGAAGCGAATTTCACTAAAAAAGCAGTCGGTCAGATTGTTTTCTGCTGTCATCAGGGGGACGAATTGGATGAGGTATTGAAGAAAGCTGTTGAGACAGGCGAAGGTCAGATTCTGAAAATGAAAAGTACGGGCACAGACGCAGAGGGAGATCAGGTTTCTGAATTTATTTTCACTTGGAGTTTTAAAGTGAAAAACTGATTGCAACCCTGAATGCTGAGTACCTTCTATGGGTTAGTACATTGGGAATCTTATTTTATACCAATTGTTTGGCACCCTTGACTTTTTGCTTTAACAGCGCAATTTCCAGTACTTCCATCATGGTGTCCACAAAATGAAATTTCAGTCCTTTGATGTAATCCGCTTTGATTTCTTCTATGTCTTTTCGATTTTCCTCACTCAGAATAATCTCTTTAATATTTGCCCGTTTTGCAGCAAGGATTTTCTCTTTGATTCCACCCACTGCCAACACTTTGCCTCTCAGCGTGATTTCACCCGTCATCGCAAGGTTGGCTTTGACCTTTCTTTGTGTCAATGAAGAGACAAGTGAAGTGAGCATGGTCACTCCGGCCGACGGACCGTCCTTGGGTGTAGCCCCTTCTGGAACATGAATATGAAAGTTGTATTTGCCGAGGATATCTTCATTTATGCCGAGTTCTTGGGCATGAGATTTAATGAACTCAAGAGCGATGGTAGCTGATTCTTTCATCACAGTTCCCAGATTTCCTGTAATCGACAAATTTCCTTTGCCCTTGGACAAAACAGATTCTATGAAAAGAATATCGCCACCGACCCTTGTCCATGCCAGCCCGGTCACTACTCCGGGAACTTCGTTGTTTTCATATTTATCATTGACTCTACCAGGGCCGAGAATTTTGGCGATTTGGACTTTGTCGATTTTGGTTGAATATTCTTCTTCCATTGCCACAAGTTTTGCGATATTTCGGACGACCTTGGCAATTTGTTGCTCCAATTTCCTTACTCCGGATTCGCGTGTGTATGTCTCAATCAGGAATTCGAGGTCTTTCTTTGATATTTTCAGGTCTCCTTTGTTTAGACCGTGCTCTGTCAATTGTTTGGGCAATAGATACTTGTGTGCGATTTCCACTTTCTCTTCTACCGTATATCCGGCTATGTTGATCATTTCCATTCGGTCTCTTAGAGGGGGTGGGATCTCGGAAATATTGTTGGCGGTGGCAATGAAAAATACTTTTGACAAATCATAGCCTTGCTCCAGATAATTGTCGTAAAATGAATTGTTTTGTTCGGGATCCAGAACTTCCAGCATTGCTGAAGAAGGATCACCGTATGCATTGCTGGTCATTTTGTCAATTTCGTCCAGAATAAACACCGGGTTTGAACTCCCTGCTTTTTTGATAGATTGGAGTATCCGTCCGGGCATGGCACCGATGTATGTTTTTCGGTGTCCTCTGATTTCTGCTTCGTCTCTCAAACCGCCGAGAGACATTCTGATATATTTTCTGTTCAGCGATTCTGCTATGGATTTACCCAATGAAGTCTTTCCTACTCCAGGAGGGCCATACAGGCAAATGATGGGTGATTTCATGTCACCTTTCAGTTTCAAGACTGCCAGATATTCAATGATTCTTTCTTTGATTTCTTCCAGACCGAAGTGGTCTCTGTCCAAAATTTTTTGTGCTCTTTTTAAATCCAAATCATCATTGGTATATTCATTCCAAGGTAAATCGAGCATAAATTCAAGATAATTCCGTTGTATGCTGTGTTCAGGCATTTGAGGGTTCAGACGGAGTAGACGGTTGAGTTCCTTGTCAAAATGTTCTGCCGTCTCCTTGTTCCATTTTTTGTGAATTGACCGTTCTTTGATTTCATCGATTTCTGCTTCTGCAGAAGTAACGCCGAGCTCTTCCTGAATGGTTTTCATCTGTTGGTGAAGGTAATATTCTCTCTGCTGTTGGTCCATGTCCTGGCGGACTTTGGATTGAATATTGTTTTTTAACTCCAATTTTTGATATTCAATGCCCATTAGTTTCAATACCTCGATGGCCCTTTCGTTCATATTGTTGACTTCGAGTAGTTTTTGTTTTTCATTGATGTTCAGATTTAAGTTTGAACAAATGAAATTAATCAAAAATGAGGAGCTCTCTATATTGTTGATGGC
>JAQVKJ010000195.1 GCA_028694715.1 Weeksellaceae bacterium
GAAGGCAAACTCGGCGGACAAAACAAAGTACCGAGATTGGCCAATGACCGCGAAATTGCAAACAAATTTTATAGTCTGGAACTGATTCAGAATTAAATAAAATCAATCAAACCAAAAATTTAAATGCAATCCGTATCTATTTGATTCAAAGCTCTATCGGCGTGGAATCATCGATGTCAAAATAACTAATGACACTGTCGTAATCACTGAAATCGACATCGTTAGATTTACCGAATGCTGCAGGAACCACTACCGCCCTGAATGTCTGATTGATGATGTATCCTGAGCCACCCAAATCAAAAGTACCACCGGCGTAAATCACAAAATCAAACTTCGAAAAATCAAAATTGTAATCCACCTCTTGCCCATTGGTAAGATGAATTGTAATCGGAATTTGTTGCCATATAGGTGCTCCGTTGGTGTTCCCGATTTGTTTATAAATCAACACAACATCAGAGTTGTACAAGGGTGTATTGAACACTTTTGCTATTTGATAAACGCCGTCCACAAGTTCAAAATTGTGATTTTTTATATCATAAACCACAGAAATTGTATCGTAATCAATTTTGTCGTCGTCGCTCTTGCAGCTAAATGAAGTCAAACCAAAAGTGCTGATGAGCAGAAAATAAAATAAGGATTTCATAAAAAACAGTTCTTAAAGATTATGGGGTGTCTGTTTCAAAACATATACCAAAATTCAAACTGTAATATCATTAAAACCTTACAATCCCATTCTTTTTGTGATTTTTGTTGATTTAATTTATTTAAAAAAATATTCTACGGACAGTAAACATCGCAGCTTCAATCCCCTATGGATGGCAGTTTTTATATGAGGTCATCAACAATGAGAAAGATTGTGTATTTTTGAACCGATATTTGAACCTTCTATGAACAAACCTATACTCATTGTTCTGCTTGTACTCTCTCAGCTGATTTATGCCCAAACCAAAATCACGGTCACAGATGGCTTTATGGAAGACCAACCGCTGCAGGGAGTGACGGTCACCGATGAGCACAATCAATTGCTTGGCGAGACCAATGCAAAAGGAGTTTTTGTGGCCGAAGACGGCATTCATTTGGTGAATCTCTATTATGATGGTTACGAAGCAAAAAAACTTTATTTGTATGGCAAAGACATCAGCGTGGAACTTGAGCCGCTAACCATCGAACTCGAATCTACTGAACTATCGGGCAATGACAAAAGGGCTGAAGCAATCATCAAACAAGCCATCAACAACCGAAAAAAGAACAGCATCGAAAACCTAAAGACCTATCAATACAAGAGCTATTCAAAATTTCTAGTCACTGCATCCACAGACTCAATGCCGTTCATACTCTTTCCAAAAAACAAAAGCGATTCCAGTTACAACGATGTAAGAAAACTACTGGAACAGAGCCACTTAATGCTGGGCGAAAGGGCCATGGATCATAAATTCTCTAAGCGTTTGGGCACCAAAAACACTGTCAAAGCCACACGAATATCTGGCACCAAAATACCGATGTATGAATTTGCTGCCATGCAACCGATTTCCAATGATTTTAATCAAGAAAAATTCAAATTCTTTTTCAGGGAATTCGTCAACCCAGTTTCGAACTCAGGCTTGAGAGAATACAGATACCGGGTTTCGGGCATGGAAAAAATTGAAGGCAAAGAAATGTTCATCATCGCATTTTTTCCTGTCAACCGCAACAAGTTGAAACAAAAAATCAAAGGCTATCTATGGGTGGACCAAGAAACCAAGGCCATCGCAAGGTTTTATGCCGAGAATCTGTCGGAAACCAATGTGATGGAACTGGAAATGGACTGGACAAATTTCAAGGAATATTGGTTTCCCAAAAATCAAAGACTCAGGATGGACGGTGGAGAAATCAGTTATCCCTCAGTGAAAGACAGCGTGCTGGATGACGGAAGCACAAAGTTAGATACCATTAGAAAAAAAGAAAAAGTG
The DNA here is from genome assembly GCA_028694715.1 of Weeksellaceae bacterium. Classification (GTDB taxonomy): domain Bacteria; phylum Bacteroidota; class Bacteroidia; order Flavobacteriales; family Weeksellaceae; genus Moheibacter. The sequence goes on from JAQVKJ010000195.1 coordinate 1,950, forward strand.
TGGCTGCACCTGACTTCTACGCACAGTGACATCATTTCACCGGTCGAATTCAACCGCAAGGATTTCAAAGGTTATGCAAATGAAATCGACATGGGTTCCTTGGTTGATTCTGACAGTATTCTCGAAGAATATCGCGACAATGAACTAACAGAAATGGAGCGAAACACTTATGTGAAAATTGATTCTTTGGGCGAGAAATACAAAATCGATAAAAACATCAAATTGCTGAGAATCATTAGTTCTGGTGGCAAATATGCCATCGGTAATTATGATTTGGACCTTACCCGAATCATTAATTTCAACAGTTTTGAAGGTTTCAGACTCGGCCTGGGCGGTGGCACCAATTACAAATTCAATTCTGACTTTTCACTCAATGGATACGGCGCCTACGGATTCAAAGACGAGAAATTCAAATACGGTTTTGGCCTCGATATTTTTGTGAACAAGCCATATTCCGGAAAGATTTTCGTCGATTTTACCAATGATGTAGAAGCCTCTGGCCGGAATCCAATTGAATTGGAAAACAATTATCTGAAATACCTGTCCAATAATTTTGTTAATATACACAATGACAAATATTTCAGTTATCAAAAAACCTCACTGGGCTATCAGCAGGATTTGTTTCAAAATGTGACCCTCAGATTGTCAGGGATTTACAGTGAAAAAACCACGGAATTTGGCTACAGATACCAAGACAAGCGACCCGATGAAAAATTCTTATCATTTGACACTGAGCTGGCTTTGCGTTGGGCACCCAAAGAGCAAATCGTCAGAACTCCCTACGGAAAGGTAACCATCAGCAGTGGTTTGCCCGTGTTTTATCTGATGGTAAGTCAGGGCCTCAATGTTTTTAATTCTGATTATCAACCCACCAAATTCAATTTTGTTTACCGCGATTTGTTTCGCAGCTTTCTCGGACAGACCAACTTCCAGCTGAGAGCAGGAGCCGTGTACGGCGACACCCCGATTTTTAATCTGTTTGAGGGAATGGGAAATTCCAGATTCAATGACCACACATTCAAATATTTTGAGCTCTCCGGACTGAATAACTTTGAAACCATGAGACCAAGTGAATTTTATTCAGACCGTTATCTTATGCTCAATGTTTCACACAAATTTGCAGGATTTAAGCTTCTGGGAACCGAAATTTTTCCGGATTTTATATATCGAGTACTCTATGGTGACATGAGACACAAAGCGGATCATAAAGAATTTGAATTCAGAGTCCCCAACAAGATATACCAAGAAACGGGAATAGAGATGAATCAGTTGTTTATGAAGGTTTTGGGCGTCGGAGCCTATTATCGCTTAGGAAATTATGCCTATGATGATTTCAAACGAAATTTCCTTGTAAAACTGACACTCAGATTGTCGTTTTTCTGAAAAATAACTCAGTGATTTTCATTTTATCCCATCCCGGTTTTTTTGCATCCAAGGAAATAAACTTTGAAGAAATTATTTCCATTGACTGGTTTTAACCACCAAAATTTCACAATATTTTTCTAAAATGACATATTACAGTTCTGTTACAATTGTGTTACGAACTATATGCTTTACTTTTGCTCAATTATGCTCAAAATGAAAAATTTATTACTTAGGATACTTCCGCTGATGCTGTTTTATCCACTCCATGCTCAGATTGACAGTTTGTCGATGGATTTGGATTTCACTTCTCGATTGGAAGCAGACAACGGATACTCCACATTGATTCCCGAAGGAAAAAAAATGAAAGCAGATGTGCAGTCTCGCGCCAGAATTGGTTTGAATTTATTTATGGACAAATTAGAAATCCGAGTAGCCGCACAAGATGCAAGAACTTGGGGAAGTACTTCGAGTGGAAATCAGAGCGAAAGCGTTTCTTTTTATGAAGCTTGGGCAAAATACAATTTCTCGAAGCGTTTTTATGTGAAAGCCGGTCGGCAAGCGATATCTTTTGACAACGGCCGTATCATTTGGGAAAGCAGCTGGGGCATGAAAGGAAAAAC
>JAQVKJ010000196.1 GCA_028694715.1 Weeksellaceae bacterium
AGAGGATACGACTGGGTAATTGCAGAAGCCGCAGGCGTTTGATCTGACTAATGTCTAATTTTGAATTTTAAAATGCTTGAATTAAAAGACAATTTGGTTGCGAGACATTTGGTATTCAAAGAAAAATATTCAAAAATCAAATGGATGAACGGCATGCGTGAACAAGCCATCAAAACATTTGACAAAGTGGGCTTCCCCAACAGAAAGGACGAAGAATGGCGTTTTACCAATCTCTCGCCAGTTCTGAGTGCTGACTACAAGCTCTATCCTGAGGGAGATGAAATTCCAGTGAGGATTGAGGACTTGAAAAAATATTTTGTCAGCAACATAGACTCATACAATATTGTTTTTATCAATGGGGTTTACAACAGTTTTCTGTCGTCAACCACCCACGATGAAGCAGATATTTGCGTACTGTCCTGTGCCATGGAAAAAATGGTCTATCAGACAGTGGTTGAAAATTATTATAACAAAATTGCACCAAAAGACGAGAGCTTCACTGCGCTGAATACAGCCTTTTCACACGATGGTGCCTACATCTATATCCCGGACAAAACCATACTTTCCAAACCGGTTCAACTGATGTTCTTCTCGACCGCCAAGGAAGAAGAAGTAATGTATCATCCGAGGAACCTGATTGTGATTGGCGACCATTCGCAGGTACAAATCATAGAAAGACATCAGACACTGAACCAAAAAGCGAATCTGACCAATTCTGTGACCGAAATCGCGGTGGGCAAAAATGCAGAACTCGATTACTACAAAATACAGAACGACGCCTCAGAAGCTTCTCTGATTGACAATACCTATATTTCTCAAGCCAGAGACAGCAGGGCTTCCGTACATACTTTTTCATTCGGCGGTAAGTTGACTCGAAATAACTTGAACTTTATTCAAAACGGAGTCAACAGCAATTCTATATTGAACGGAATCACCATCATTTCGGGCGAACAACATGTGGATCATCACACCCTGGTAGAACACATGGCACCTCACTGTGAGAGCCACGAATTGTACAAGGGAATTTATGACGGCAATTCACATGGGGTGTTTAACGGAAAAATATTCGTACACAAAGATGCTCAGAAACTCAATTCATTCCAACAAAACAACAATGTGCTGCTCAGCGACAAAGCAGAGATCGACACCAAACCGCAATTAGAAATTTTTGCGGATGATGTGAAATGCTCACACGGATGTACAGTCGGGCAGTTAGACGAAAACGCAATGTTCTACATGCAACAAAGAGGTATCCCAAAAGCAGAAGCCAAGGCTTTGTTGTTGTACGCTTTTGCGGCCGAAGTGCTGGAACTCGTACAGATTCCACAGATTAAAAACAGAATCATTGCCATCATTGCAGACAAGTTGAATGTGAATATGGAGTTTTGACCAAATAAATCATTTCAGTCAGAATACTGATGAGGAATTTTTCATTAGAAAGATTCCTCATTTTTTGTATTTTTATCCATTGATTGAATCAACTATGAATCCAAAAGAAACAATCGCTGATGTGTATGCTGCAGTCTTTGAAAAAGAACTGCTGAATGAAATTTCAAAACTCGCTCTACTGATTGAGTTCGACGAAGACGATGTGCTGATTGATTTTGGCCAATTCATTAAGGGCATTCCCTTGCTCGTCAGTGGTGCCATCAAAATCATGCGTGAAGATTTTGACGAAGGCGAATTGCTCTTATATTTCTTGGAAAAAGGCGATACTTGCGCCATGACAATGGCTTGTTGCATGGGCGAAAAACAAAGTGAAATCCGTGCGATTGCAGAAAACAAAGGTTTGGTTGCCATGATTCCGGTCGGAAAAATGGAAGAGTGGATGAGCAAATATAAAAGCTGGCGGGCATTTGTTTTTAACAGTTACAACAGTCGTTTCAATGAACTTCTGTCAGCCATCGACAATATTGCCTTCAAACACATGGACCAACGATTGGAAGAATATCTGAACGAAAAATCAAAAATCAATGATTCAAATGTCGTTACTCAAACCCATCAGCAAATCGCTTATGACTTGAACACTTCCAGAGTGGTGATTTCCAGATTGCTCAAAGCAATGGAAAATGAGGGCAAAATCAAGCTAAACAGGAACAATATAGAGCTGTTGTAAAATCGGTTTTTCGAAGTATTTTACAAATTATACACCAAGTCATAACTGTTGATAATCAGTGTATTAATTCGAGGTTGAGAGACAATGATGCACAATGGATTTTTAAGCAATCTTCGTTAATCCTTTGAATAATAGTTGGACACGGATGAAAAGCATCTGATTCGTTTTAAATTCACGACCATCACTCTTGAGTACTAAATTCAAACCACAATATTCCTCTGAAATAAATTGTTTTGATAAAAAAGTCAAGAGGGAAACTCAGTATAAATTTTTTCATTGTCTTGTCTGAATATTACAATAAAAAAATTATGTAGTTTTGAATTGGTTAAATTTAGTGGAATAATTAAAGCACATAGAAATGAATCCAAAATTAATCTTAATCCCAATAATGTTATTTCTTATTTCTTGCAATGGGATGAAAGAGAACCCAAATGAAATTGATTCAAAAATAATTAATAAACCACTTCAATTAACGAGCGAAAAAATATTTGATAATGACAGCTTAATCAATTTGTTGAATCAAAACAAGCAATATCTGAAGGACAGTTTATTAAAAGAAAATTCAGGGATTATTGAAAGTTATTTTTCAAAATATCAATCTGATACTTGTGGTATTCTACCTTATAAAAATTCCGAACTATATGAAAGGTATGAAGGATTAAAGGAGATAAAAGGAATAAGAGCAGATAAACAAAGTGATACGGTTTTTGTACTACAGGCTTTTAATTATTGTGACCAAGGTGATTCGTATTACTTTTTTGATAAAAGCTTACCAAGACTTCAAACAGATTCTAATTGTTGTCATCCAAACAATTTCTTTGTGATTTCAGATATTGACGAAGATGGAACAAACGAAATCGGAATTTTTTATTCAACTTGTGTGAGCAGATACAAATCTTTGAAAATCTATACTCTGAAAGAAAATGAATGGAAGGAAATCGGAACTTCAGTTTTTGATATTTATACACAAGATCCATCAGAAGTAAATTATAGCGATTTGGTTCGAAAAATAAGTAAAAACAAGTTTGAGATTTGTAATTTTCACGAAGGCAAAAAAGAATGGAAAATCATAATTATTTAATTTTTTTATCATAAACCAATCAATCTTCGTTAATCCTTTGAATAATAGTTGGACACGGATGAAAAGCATCTGAATCGTTTTCAATTTACGACCATCTATTTCTCTATGTAACATCTGTAACTGTCCGCTCCATTTTGCTGTTCTAATTTTGCGCCAGAAATTAAACAGTAAATGAGAAAAATTACAACTGTCTTATTGTTGGCATTCGTAACTTTGGTATCCGCACAAGACACCCTCAGGATTTCAATGACAGCACTCGACCAAAAAACTTTGGACGAAAACCTACATGTTAAATTGGCCCAAAAGGAAGTTCAATTGGCAGAGGCTGAACTACTTGCTACCCGTGCATCTTATCTGCCCAATATCACAGCTTCCTATACTTTCATGAATACCAACAGTCCGTTGAATGCTTTTGGATTCAAACTGAATCAATCTCGGATTGCGATGGAAGATTTCAATCCGGATTTGCTCAACGACCCTAAGAATATTTCTGATTTTTCACCCAAAATCGAATTTCAGCAACCCATCATCAATATGGATGCGGTTTATATGAAAAAAGCGGGAATTGTGAAAACCGAAGTGCTGAAAATCAAACAGGAAAGAACCTTGGAATACATTCGTTTTGAGGTCAGAAAAGCCTATATGATGTTGCAACTTTCCTATAAAATGCACCAAACCCTGCTGGACGCAAGACAGACCACCTTAGCAAACAAAAAAGTCATCGAAAATTA
>JAQVKJ010000197.1 GCA_028694715.1 Weeksellaceae bacterium
AGAAAGTGGTCCTATGACAGTGATTACAGGGGGTGAACCAAGTCTGTGGAATCTGGATTTTTTGACCCAAAAACTACGAGAATACGGCGCTAAAATCCACATTGAAACTTCGGGTGCGCATCCTTTGAGCGGGCATTTGGACTGGGTAACACTTTCGCCAAAAAAATTGGCGCACCCGCAGCAAGAAGTCCTCCAAAAAGCAGATGAACTGAAATGTATCATTTACAACCATGATGATTTTAAATTTGCAGAAAAATACGCCGCTCTTGTACGGTCTGACTGCCGGCTCTTCCTTCAGGTGGAATGGAGCAAAAGAGAAAAAATGACAGCCGAATTAATCGATTACATCAAGAAAAACCCACAATGGCAGTTGTCTGTTCAAACCCATAAATATCTGGACATCCCTTAACCATTCAAGTGTGAATCTAAGTTTTCAAGATTCTTCTTATCGCTTCCTATAAAAATTTTATTTTCATCGATGATTACCGGTCTTTTCAGAAAAGTATAATCACTCAAAATAAAATCCTTATAATCTTTTTCATTCAAGACTTTGTCCTTGAGGCCAAGTTCCTTGTATTTTCTGGCTTTTCGTGAAAACAATGCTTCATAAGTACCCGCCCGTTTTTTCATTTCTTCTATTTGTTGTTCATTCAGCAATTGAGTTTTGATATCCTGTTTTTGAAAATCTTTAAAATCAAATTGTTTCATTATTCTTCGGCAGGTATCACAACTGCTCAGATAAAAAATTTTCTTCATCCGATAAAAATACAAGCATTCTTTGGATTCGGACAAATTTTGATGAAGAGAAAATATCGAAGAAATTCTCGGGCAGTGATTTATTTCATTTTTTAATTGGTAAGATGTGTTTAGTTTTAGTATGAATTTAAAATCAAAAAAAATGGAAATTAAAGCCGGAGTCAATGTTATGCCCTCAGATATTGAAATTGCGAGGACAGTTGTTTTGGAACCGATTCAAAAGGTAGCCGGGGAAATTGACATTCCCGAAAGCGAATTGATTCCTTACGGGAAACACATCGCCAAAGTACCATTGCATCTTCTGTCCGAAGAAAAGATGAAGCAATCAAAATTGGTGTTGATTACTTCCATCACCCCGACCAAAGCGGGGATTGGAAAAACCACTGTTTCTGTCGGACTGACCATGGGGCTCAACAGAATCGGGAAAAAAGCGGTCACTGCCATTCGTGAACCTTCATTGGGTCCTTGTTTTGGAATGAAAGGGGGTGCCGCTGGCGGCGGTTATGCACAAGTCTTGCCGATGGAAGACATCAATCTGCATTTTACCGGTGATTTTCATGCGATTACTTCTGCACACAATATGATTTCGGCTTTGTTGGACAATTACAATTATCAAAACAGAGGCACCGACCAAGTGCTGAAGGAAGTGGTCTGGAAACGGGTGTTGGATGTGAACGACCGCAGTTTGCGCCACATTGTTTCCGGACTGGGTGGACGGTTGAACGGTGTTCCTCAGGAATCCGGATTTGACATTACGCCGGCTTCTGAAATCATGGCAATTTTGTGTTTGTCAGAAGATGTCGATGATTTGAGGCGGAGAATTGAAAATATTTTGCTTGGTTACAAGGCCGACGGGAGCGAATTCACTGTGAAAGATTTGGGGGTGGCCGGTGCGATTTGTGTATTGCTGAAAGATGCCATCCAACCCAATTTGGTACAAACGACCGAAAACACCGCTGCTTTTGTGCATGGCGGGCCCTTTGCCAACATTGCACATGGTTGTAATTCGGTAGTAGCGACCAAGATGGCGATGAGTCATGCGGACATCGTGCTGACGGAAGCCGGGTTTGGCGCAGACCTCGGAGCTGAAAAATTCTATGACATCAAATGTAGGAAATCCGGGTTGTCTCCTCAATTGACCATCATTGTGGTCACGGCGCAAGGACTGAAAATGCACGGTGGAGTGAACATTGAAGACATCAAAACCGAACATTTGTCAGGCATCGTACACGGACTTGCCAATCTTGAAAAACACATCGAAAATGTGCAATCTTTTGGACAGACGGTGGTGGTTGCTTTCAATCGCTACAGCTCGGATACGGAAAAGGAAATTGAAATTGTGCAGAAATATTGTGAGAACAAAAACATCGGTTTTGCGGTGAACAATGCTTTTGTGGAAGGCGGCAAGGGGGCAGAAGAACTCGCCAAATTGGTGGTAAAAACATTGGATGAACGACCTTCGCCCGAACTGAATTTCGTTTATAGCGATGAAGACAGCATTACCGAGAAAATTGTGAAAGTAGCGAAAAGGATTTACGGCGCAGGCAGCGTTTCCTTTGACCAGCCCGTCATGCGAAAAATCAAAAACATAGAAGCAACCGAAATGAACCGTTTTCCGGTTTGTATCGCCAAGACACAATATTCATTCTCTGACGACCCGAAGGCTTATGGGGTGAGCAAGGATTTTGAATTCAGAATCAGCGATGTGGTCATCAACCGCGGTGCAGAGTTCATTGTGGTCATTGCGGGTGAAATCATGCGGATGCCGGGATTGCCCAAAGCACCCCAAGCACTGAAAATCGATATGGTCAACGGATTTGTAGAAGGATTGAGTTAAGTTTTTATTGTGGGTTGATTTTCAGCTTATTGCTCTTGCGGTGTTGTCCTTTCTCTGTAGCATTTTAAGTTCATTAAAGTTGAATTTCACAGATTTGTGCTGGATGGAATAAAGATATTGAATTTTTTCTTCTAATACTTCTGATACTACAGTTAACGAAGTTCAGGAGACTCAGCAAGGATAGTATCGATTAAATCTTTAAACTTATATTGGGTAGAAAATAAAGACTTCTCCTCAATTAACTTTATTTTATCATTTTTTATCTTGAATTTCAATCCTTCTATATAAAGTTTTACATAAGTAGATGAAACAATGACATAATATGCAACATTTAAATAGTACTCATCCCTATATTGTTGAAAATCTGAAATTATCAAATATCGATTTTCTTTTGTTGAATCTATGTATGGATTAAAATCAAAACAATTCTTATAATCAATTTCTATGATTTTAGTTTTCTCTTCTGGGAAATTAGGTCTCAAACTTAAATGATATGGTTTAAAAAAAATCAAATTATACCTTAAAGTGTCTATCCTCAAAGGGATTGTATCATTTTTATCAAAAGGATTATTGTAAATTTCGTTTGTTTCCTCATTATATCTATTATAAATATAAGAATTCAGCGCATTACAGAGAACTTCATCATCGTTTACGCCATATTTTTTACGCTACAACTCTGTAATGATACTACTATTATGATGATGAATAGTCTGTGATTTTTGAAAAAGTTCATTTGTTGATTTGTAAGCTTCCCCCAAAACCCCGCTACCGCACGATTGTATCGTGTGGTATGCCACTCCCGCACTCCTGAAATCCTTAGGGATGTATCCCGATTGCTCACCGCATCGCTTACACTCAAAAGCCGGTTGGAGTTTTTTATATTTTGAACGGCTCGTTTCATCATTCTACAAGGCTAAAGGTATTGAATTTTTTCGACCAACATTTCTGGAACATTGTCCTAATATAAAAGCTTAAAATAAAAAAAGCCAAAAAACATAATTTCTTGGCTTTGTTCATTCATTTCCTTCCATGATTATTCTTTGAGTATTTTAAATGAAGTTTTCACATTGTTTTCTGATACGACATGCACAAAATAAACACCATTGGTCAATAGTGAAGTATTTATAATGTAGAAGTTGCCTTGTTTAAATTCGCCTTTTGCGACTATTTTTCCGTTAATATCAAAAATCTCGTAGGCTTTCACAGGAATCAAGGAGAAAACATTCAATTCATTTTACACAACACTCGGATAATACTTTAAATTCATAATGAATCTATCCTCAACACTCATCACTGGTAAAATGCTTAGGGTGCCAGTATGTTT
>JAQVKJ010000198.1 GCA_028694715.1 Weeksellaceae bacterium
AGGCTGATGACAAATTGAATTCTCAATCTTTTTTTTCTGATTTTGATGTGTACGAAATTCATGATTAGAAATTCTGAATTAGGCTTTCGAGTTCCGGATGATTAAATAGGTGTGAATATATTTCAACTTTCTCAGATTGAAACAAGCAGAGATTATTGACAAAAAGTTGTGTGAAATGTTTGCTTTCCAAATCCAGAATTCCAAAAACAGTGGTCTGATGATTTCTGAAAACGACTCCTTTGCGCATTTGGGTTTCGGTATTCAATCTGTAATTGACCAAATCATTTTCGTAAACATCTCTGTGGAATTTGTCCTGAAATCCTACAAAAAAATCAATCTGCTCATAGTTGGGTTTTCCTCTCATCCACCACAAACCTTCTCTGCCTTTGAAGAGCAGCCCTTCCGATGTCTCTTCGGCGTAGCCAATGATTCTTTTGTTGAGTCTCAGCCTGTATTTATTCTTCTGCATCATTCACCAATATATACAATTTGAAATTTAAGTATTTTCCGTTGTATGTTTTCAAAGGCTGAATCCAGTACCAGTCATTTTCTTTGGAAATGATTTCGTAGTGGTACTGTTCGCCTTCTCTGCTTAGCGCTTTCTTCATTTCGTTATTACTTTCAACGAAAGTCAGCGTGAATTTATTACGGTCGTCCCAACTTATTTTGTTGCTCGAATAGGTGTTGTCCTCAAAAAATTCAAACCATTCATCGTTTTCAATGATAAGGTAAGTGGGAACATAATTAATTAAATAATAATAGTATTTTTCATTTTTGAATTCTTCTAATTCAGTGTCAGAAATTCCACTTTGTCTGGGCTGGTCATAATAAACGATTTCTGGATTTTCTTGTGGCTCAATTCGTTCCAGCAGTTTCTGGAATTCCTGACAATCCTTTTGAATCCTGATGTACAATGCAAAATTAACCGAATCCGCCTTAACGGATTCCCATTTGTCGAGATAAGGCTGTATGTGTTTTTGGAATGCTTCTTTGAGAACCAGCGTATCGTGCTTTTCGGTTTTGATTTTTATGTCATCACAGAAGGCTTTGATGATTCGGTCTTCAGCAGCGTAATTCTGCGCATAAAGCCCAGATGAAACAAAGAGTATAAGCAACAAACCGATGATTTTCATTTTTTTCAATTTGGGTAAATATATAGATTCATGAATTTATGAACAAAAATTATTCGTTCGAATTTAAAAGTCTGTCTTCCTGATTTTTCTCAAATATAATTTAAACCTAAATTAGCCCAATCATTCAAATCGGACCAATTGAAGTACAGTATTGTCATTCCGGTACACAACGAAGAAAAACACCTTGCACATTGTCTTGAATCTGTGTTGGAACAGAGTTTACAGGCGGCTGAAGTGATTGTTGTTGACGACAACTCAACGGATGATTCTGCTCAAATCGCAACTGAATTTCAACGCAAATTTCCTCAGTTGCGGTTGATTTCATCTGAGACTCTATCCAACCATCACGAACCTGGAGCGAAAATCGTGAATGCTTTTTACAAAGGTTTTGAACAGATTTCAAAAGATTGGGATTTTATTGTCAAATTGGATGCAGATGTGATTTTGACAGCCAATTATTTTAAGAAAATTGCAGAATGTTTTCAATCCGGCCAAAATATCGGAATCGCTGGCGGGGTGGCTTTCATAGAAAAAAACGATGAGTGGGTAGCCGAAAACATTGGTGACAAAAGGCAGGTTCGCGGACCTTTTAAATCATACACAAAAGAATGTTTCGAGAAAATCGGTGGCATCAGACGAACCATCGGGTGGGACACGCTCGATGAAATAATGGCCGCATCCCAGGGTTTCAAAGTCGAAGTGATTCCTGATTTGATTGTGAAACTTCAAAAACCTACGGGCACCGACTATAAAAAAATTCATACCCAAAAAATGGGACAGGCATTTTATAAAATGGATTATGGTTGGTGTATCAGCACAGTGGCAGCCGCAAAAGAAGCTTGGAAAAGAAGAAGAATTTTAGTTTTCTTTTCGATTATGAATTCCTTTGCTGTATCTTCGTTAAGGTCTGAACCAAAGGCGGTTACTAAGGAGGAAGGGAGGTTCGTAAGGAGGTTTCGCTGGCGTGGAATTCTTGCGAAATTGGGATTGAAAAATAAATTTTAAAAACACATACAATAATTAAAAATATTTTTCGTTATTCTCACAAGAGAGTTGTTCTCATATTAGTATTTTTTAGCTTTTTGGGTGTTGTTCCTGTTCTGGAAGGAGGTTTTCAACAAGAGTCATAGTAGAATGGCGGACAGGAAGAACACCCGGGAAGCGTCAAGCTTCACGATTTCTTATAGCCTTATTAATTCATTGTTAAACTTTATTAAATTGAATCCGCAACCCATGGAATTTTCTTTCTTTGCATTCAATTTAATACTTGTCAAATTGAATATCCTGTGTTTGGTTCCTGCCGAATTATTGATTCATAAATCTTTGGTATTTGATGTCGAATGCTTATTTCTGCAAAACTAACCCCATGCGGATACTATTGACTTTCTTTGTTTTGTCTGCCATCTATTCGACTGCCCATGCCCAGGAAAAACTAATTAAGGGTCGGATTATCATTGACATCGAAGAAGAATCGGCCGAAGGAATTTTTATAACCAATTCAAGAACCCAAATCACCACCGTCACAGATTTGACTGGAAGTTTCAGCATGTATGCCATGGAAACAGATGTGCTGCTCATCCGTTCATATATTTACGAATCCAGGAAATTTACTCTCACAAAAAATATCATGGACAAAGGAAAAGTGAATATTCACTTGAACCTACAGCCGATTGTATTGGAAGAAGCCATTCTCACTCAGAAATTGACCGGTTATCTCGACAAAGATGTGAAATACGATCCGTCGAAGGATAAAATCGCCAAATTGTACAAAGAACTCGGTTTCGATCCCGATGCTGGCAAAGAAAGAGATTCAACCGCCATGAAACCTTGGAACGAATACAAGCCGCTAAGTCTAAATGTAGAAGGGTTATTTGGTGCAATTACCGGTGATACGAGAAGAAAAAGAAATCTGTATGAATTTGAAGACAAGGAAGAAAGGATTCAGAATATCAAAGAATATTTTGGAGAGAATTATTTCACCGACGATCTGAACATTCCGAGAGAGAAAATCAGAGAGTTCATTTACTTTTCTTTTGAAACCACGACCATTCCAACGCATTATGTTAACGGAGATTACTTCAGCATTATGGTCGATTTGGGCATCAGTGCCCGAACCTATTTGAAACGAATCAGTGTTTGGATGCCTTCTTATGACACTCAGTCAAAGTAATATCTTTTAGAAAGATTCTTCCAGCCGGCCTCACTCTTCCAATCGGTAAAATAAATGATTACATCTGCATCAGACTTCCATTCGGTGAAGTAGATTATTTTTTTGGCATCAGATTTCCATTCTGTGAAAAACCAGATGCCCGAATTTTTGCTCGCTTCGCTTTTCCATTCTGTTTTATAAACCACTAAATCCGCATCAGATTTCCATTCTGAGACATAAACAACCACATCTGCTTCAGATTTCCATTCGGAGGAATAAACCACTTGCGCGTTCAATAGAAGACCACAAAAGAACAAACCAAGAATTGTCAAAATGTTTTTCACCTTGAGATTTTTTTCAAAAATAGCACAAAAATTGAATCCTTTGGTATTTTTGTTCATTTAAGAGTTCAATTGTCGATGCTCTTGTTTCCGGATTTGTTTGTGATTTCAGACCGACCCACGATATCAGAAGAAGGTTGGATGTTGCGGCCAAAGGTTTTTGAATATTCTTTGGTGAATTCAGCACCAAAATATAAATTGGCCGCTGGATAATAAATTCACATCAGTAACAATATCAATGCTGCCGCCGCACCGTAGGCACTTGCGAATGGATTTTGTGTTTAAAAA
>JAQVKJ010000199.1 GCA_028694715.1 Weeksellaceae bacterium
GGAAGCCGGTAAACAAGTGAAAGTAGAAGGAAAACCCAATGATTTGGTCGATAGAATCTTGGCCGATGACCGTTTTAATATTGACAAAAACAAATTAAAGCAGGTACTCGACCCGAAGAATTTTACAGGATTTGCAAGTGTTCAAACCGAAGAATTTTTGAAAGAATATGTAGCACCCATACTTCTAAAAAATAAGGATTTATTGGGCATGGACATCGAACTAAAAGTCTGAATTTTCTAAACAAATTTTGAATTGATTATTAAATCCGATTTTTTATGTTTTTCGATTGATTTCTCTATTCGGTTTCCTCAAAAGATTAAAAATAAAACATACCTTTGCATCGTAAAGTTTTGTGTGATTTTACACTCATATTTGTATAAACCTATAATAAGGTTAGGTGTATCTACCACAGGCCATAAACCTGTAACTACAAATGGAGTGTATGTTCTTTCTTCATACCCTTCATTTGTACAAAACTAAGTTTAAAGAATCATATGAATAAACGAATTTTTATTCAAAAAAAAGATCAGTTTGACATTCACAGCAGAAGTGTCACCAAAGAACTGCAAAACCTTGCCGCCGGAACAGACTGCAAGGTTTTTGTAATTTATGAACTGTTTAATATCACTGAAAGTCAACTCCAAAAAACACTCAATGAGATTTTTGTGGATCCGGTGACCGACATCGCATTCTTTTCAGTCGATGAAATCCCGATAATTCGAGAAAATCCAGATGCGACATACTTTGCTTCGGAACCATTGCCAGGACAATACGACCAAAGAGCCGATTCGGCAGAACAGTGTCTTTTGCTGCTCGGAGTTAAGGATACACAAGTCAAAACCGGATTTCTGTATGTTTTTGACAAATTGTCCGATGACGAGTTGACCAGGATTAAAAACTACCTGATCAATCCACTGGAAGCAATAGAAAAGGACTTAAACAAACTAACCAGAAATGAAAACACAGTCATAAAACCGGTTCCGGTTGTTGAGGGTTTTATTGACTTTAATGATGCTGCACTCGAAAAACTTCATTCCAAACTTGGTTTTTCAATGGGGATGGACGACCTGGAATTCATTCAGGCACATTTTCAATCCATCCGGAGAAATCCAACCGAAACTGAATTAAAAGTTTTGGATACATACTGGTCAGACCATTGCCGGCATACCACTTTTGAAACCGAAATTACAAATATCAGATTTGAAAACCGTTTCAAAGAAACACTTCAAAATACCTTCGATTATTATCTGAAAATAAGACAAGAACTCGGTATCACTAAACCAGTCCGTTTGATGGATATGGCTACCATCATGGGCAAATATCTGAGCAGCATTGGAAAGATTAAAAACCTTGATGTTTCTGATGAGATCAATGCTTGTTCGATTGTTATTGCCGTTGATGTTGACGGTAAGGAAGAAGATTGGCTGCTTCAGTTCAAAAATGAAACCCATAACCATCCGACCGAAGTAGAACCTTTTGGCGGTGCTTCCACCTGCGTGGGCGGTGCCATCCGCGATCCTTTGTCGGGGCGTGCTTATGTCTTCCAAGCGATGCGAGTAACAGGTTCAGCAAATCCGCTTGAGAAGATTGAAGACACACTTCTCGGTAAATTACCACAACGAAAAATTACCAAAGAAGCTGCGCACGGATACAGTTCTTACGGAAACCAGATCGGTCTGGCTACCACCCATGTGAGAGAAATTTATGATGAAGGTTACAAAGCCAAAAGAATGGAGGTCGGTTTTGTGGCAGGTGCTGTTAAAAAAGAATGGGTGAGGAGGGAGGAACCTACCGCCGGCGACAAGGTGATTTTGCTTGGCGGAAGAACCGGACGAGACGGAGTAGGTGGAGCAACGGGTTCATCCAAAACACACGACGGTAAGGATTTGGACGAATTGAGTTCAGAAGTGCAGAAAGGAAATGCAATCATAGAGCGAAAGATACAACGCTTGTTCAGAAACAAGGAAGTACTGGCACTCATCAAAAGATGTAACGACTTTGGTGCAGGCGGCGTTTCGGTAGCCATCGGTGAAATTGCAAGAGGTGTAAACATTGACCTCGATACGGTTCCTCTGAAATATACAGGGCTCAACGGAACTGAAATCGCCCTATCCGAATCTCAGGAAAGAATGGCGGTGGTTGTAGAAGCTAAGGATGTGGACAAATTCATTGAATTTGCTAAGTCCGAAAATCTTGAAGCAACCGTGGTGGCTGATGTAACAGCAGATGAAGCCATGAGAATGTGGTGGAAAGGCAACAAAATTGTTGAATTGGACAGAAAATTCTTAGATACCAATGGTGTCAGAAAACGGGCCGAGGCAAAAGTCGAAAATGGAGATGACTTCAATCCATTCATTGAATTTAAAAACTTTACCAAAGAAAATTACATAAAACAGCTTGCCGCGCTCAATCATGCCTCGCAAAAGGGATTGATAGAAATGTTCGACAACAATGTTGGCAGGAGCACGGTACTGAATGCATTCGGTGGAAAATTTCTGGACAGCCCCGAAGAAGTAAGCGTTCAAAAAATACCGACCGATGGTTTTACAAATACAGTGAGTGTGGCTTCCTTCGGATTTAATCCGTTGATCAGTCGCTGGTCGCCCTATCATGGAGCCTATTATTCGGTGATGGACAGTGTTTCAAAGATTGTAGCGGCTGGTAGTGATTATGCTGAAATCCGGCTGTCGTTTCAGGAGTATTTTGAAAGATTGAGAGACGAAGCGAGCCGATGGGGAAAACCTTTTGCCGCACTGCTGGGATCTGTTGAAGCACAAAGACAACTTGAAATCCCGGCCATAGGCGGAAAAGACAGCATGAGCGGAAGCTATCAGGACATTGATGTACCGCCCACCCTGATTTCATTTGCAGTATGTCCCAATAAAACAGAAAAAATCAAATCTGCCACACTTCAAAGAAAAGATTCAATGCTCTCTGTTTTTATCCCCAATCCAACCAAAGATGTATTGCTGGATGCTGAAAATTTGAAAAATATTTTTGATGTAATTTATAAAAACAACTCAAAAATCCTTTCAGCTGCAGCAGTCAAGTTTGGTGGTATAGCAGAAACGGTTTCGCTGATGGCGTTTGGAAATGAAATCGGTGTGGAGGTAAATTCAGTACTTGAAATGATGAAATACTATCCAGCTTCCATTCTGGTAGAACATATTGAAAAACTGGATATTCCGACTGAGGTTTCAGAAAATTATCATCATCTTGGAACGACCAATCAATCAAATAAATTGATATTTAATGAAGTAGAGATTACTATTTCGGCTGCAAAGGTGGCATGGAAATCCACTTTTTCAAAATTGTTTCCCGAAAAGACGATGAAGTCCGATACACCACTCTATGCGTTGAACGCCAGTCAGAATGATTATAAATGCGAAAACATTCATATCAAAAATGGAGCAGCAAAACCAAAGGTGTTCATCGCTGCTTTTCCGGGTACCAACAGCGAATATGACAGTGCAAAAGCTTTCAGAAAAGAAGGTGCGGAAACCGAAATCCTGGTTTTTAAAAATCTGAGCGAAAAAGATGTGGAAGAATCCGTGAACGCATACGCCAAAGCAATTGACAATGCGCACATACTGTTTCTTCCTGGCGGTTTTTCGGCAGCGGATGAACCAGATGGTTCCGGGAAATTCATCGCTTCGGTGCTGAGAAATGAAAAAATCAAGGACAGTATTTACAGGCTGATGGACAGAAACGGACTGATACTCGGCATCTGCAACGGTTTTCAGGGATTGATCAAGTCAGGCTTGTTGCCTTACAGCAAAATCAGGGTACTGGAAGAAGATACGCCCACTTTGACATTCAACGAAATCGGCAGACACAATGCTGCACTTGTAAAAGTGAGGGTAAATAACTCACATTCGCCCTGGCTGAAAGGAATGGCAGGCA
>JAQVKJ010000200.1 GCA_028694715.1 Weeksellaceae bacterium
CCATGTTTTTATAGGCGTCCAAAATTCCTTGTGCCACGCGGTCACATCTGACGATTCCTCCAAAGATATTGACCAGAATGGCTTCCACATTGGGGTCTCTCAAAATGATTCTGAAGGCTTTCTCCACCCTTTCAGCATCTGCGGTTCCGCCCACATCCAGAAAGTTGGCTGGATTTCCCCCCGAAAGTTTGATGATGTCCATGGTGGCCATTGCCAGACCGGCGCCGTTGACCATGCATCCGACATTTCCGTCCAATTTCACAAAATTCAATCCTGCTTCACCGGCTTCTACTTCGGTAGGGTCTTCTTCTCTGATGTCTCTCATTTCGGCAATTTCTTTCTGACGGAACAGCGAATTGTCGTCGATTGTTACCTTGGCGTCCACTGCCAGAATCTGCTCGTCTGAAGTTTTCAGTACAGGATTGATTTCAAACAAAGAGGCATCCACTCCTTCGAATGCTTTGTATAGTGAGCTGATGAATTTCACAAAATCCTTGAAGGCAGTACCGCTCAAACCAAGATTGAAAGCGATTTTCCTCGCCTGAAATCCGAGCAATCCCACAGCCGGGTCGATTTCCTCGGTGAATATTTTATCTGGGGTTTCTTCCGCCACGGCTTCAATGTCCATCCCACCTTCGGTCGAATACATAATCATATTTCTGCCTTTGGCTCGGTTCATCAGTACCGATACATAAAATTCGGAGGTTTCTGATTCGCCCGGATAATAAACATCCTCTGCAATCATTACTTGATGAACGGTTTTTCCGTCTTTTCCGGTTTGTGGAGTAATCAGTTGCATGCCGATAATTTCGGTGGCTTTTTCCCTGACTTCATCCAAGTTTTTTGCGAGTTTCACACCGCCTCCTTTTCCTCGTCCGCCTGCATGCACTTGTGCTTTGATGACATGCCAGCCGGTTCCGGTCTCGGCCGTTAGTTTTTTTGCAGCTTCTACCGCTTCGTCCGCTGTAGTGGCCACAATTCCTCTCTGAACTTTGACGCCGTATCTGCTTAAGATTTCTTTTCCCTGATATTCGTGAAGATTCATTTTGATAAAAAATTTGGTATGCAAAAGTAAGGATTCAGAACCACATTTTAAACTATATTCGTCATTGATTTTTGTAGTCGAAGTTTTGGTGATGGTTTTTTTATAGCTTTGTTTGAGATTGAAGGAATTGAATTTAAATACCCGACTGTATCTGCTGATGGCTGTTTTCACAACGGTCAATCTCATTCAGGCTGTATTCACGCCCATCAGTGTCGATGAAGCTTATTACAAGGTATGGTCGCTCTATCCCGACTGGGGTTATTTTGACCATCCGCCCATGGTGGCCTGGTGGAATGTTGTCGGGAATTTTCTGTTCGACGGAACCCTCGGCAGCCGGCTGCTCACCGTTTTTCTTAACGGCTTTTCGCTGTTTTTTCTATGGGTAATTTTAAAACCCGAAACCCTCAAGCAGTTTTGGCTTTTTGTCGTTTTGAGTATGGGTACAATTGTGATTCAGGTTTTTGGATTTATCACAACTCCTGATGCACCCTTGCTGTTTTTTGGTTTGTTTTATTTGCTTGTATTTAAAAGATTTCTTGAAAAAAATTCAATGAACAATGCCATCTTGCTCTCCTTGGCAATGGCAGGGCTGGCGTACAGCAAATACCACGGTTTGCTGCTGATTGTTTTTACGGTTTTGCCACAATTGAGAAAATGGATAAGAAATCCTAAATTTTATTTGGCTGTTATTATCAGTTTGATGTTGTATCTGCCTCATTTGCTTTGGATTGTTCAACATGATTTCATACCGCTCAGGTATCATTTTTCGGACAGAAGCAGCGACAAATCTTTCAGAATTGACCGTTATCTGACTTATCCGCTGATGTATTTTCTGGGCTTGTCTCCGCTACTGGCTTATTTCACAATCAAGGCATTGTTCAGGTTCAAAAGCCGAAATGATTTTCAGAAAAGTTTGAAATGGTTGGCAATACTGCCCGGAATTTTCTTTTTGTTTTCGCTTCACAAAGAAAGTGTGCAACCGCAATGGCTGCTGATTAGTTTTCTGGCGATGCTGATGATTTCTTATCTATATTATGCAGATGCACCCAAGCTCAAATGGTTGTTCAGATTGGGTTGGCTGAGCATCGGATTGATTCTTCTCATCAGGATTGGTCTGATGCTGCCCGGGCTTTCGCCTTTTTCTATCAATCAGAATTTTGCCGAAGAATTAAACCGACGAAACATTGACAATCTGTTGTTTGAAAAATACCAAGAAGCTTCGGTCTTTCTGTTTTATAATCCCGACAAAAAGGCGAGTGTTCATCGTACGCTTGGCAACCGCAAAAATCAATTCAGCCTGTGGAATATTGAAGACGATTTTTATGGAAAGTCGGTGCATTATGTTTCGCCTTGGGTTCGTGGTGCAGATTCGCTCAAAGCCTACAAGGACATGGTGTATTATATTAAGGAAATCCCCGATTATCTCACTTTTCACCAACTGAAGATTGAAACCGAATCATCCATCAGAGCAACGGCAGCTGAGCCAATTGTCATAAATCTAAAATTGTACAACGGCCACGGTCACCCGCTCCGAATTGGTGGAGATTCGGATTTACAGTTGAATGTCAGTTATTATCAGCAAAAGCAACATGAAGTTGTTTACAAAACCCTGTTGGAAACCGAACCTTTGTTTTTGAAACCCGGTGAAAGTCGTGTATTGAGTGTCAGCTTCAGAAACATTGCTGAAACCGGCGATTACAAAGCCTCGATAGGGATACAGTATTCGCAGATAGGCACGACTTATTTGTCGGAAGTGATGGAGGTGATTTCTGAATGATGTCAGGATTATTTTTTGGGGGGATATTTTTTAAAAAGCTTCTGAACACCTTTTTCAACTGAGGATTCAAGCATATTGCTGCTTCCGTCAGCCGGCATCTGGATTTCCAGCCTTCCGTCCCATACCAGATTTCCGCTCTGATTGTAGAGTGAAACCAAATATGTCTGATTCAGTTTTTTCTTTGTAATCGGAATTCCAACACCAATAGAAGTTCCAAAATTTCCGCTTCCGCTGCCCACACCAATGCCGACACTCGAATTTTGGGATTTGCTCAAATATTCTTCGGGGCGGATGATGATTTTATTTTCAGAATTGGGATTCAGTTGCATTGATTTTGTGGATAATTCATTTTGAATTGCGGTTTGAATCCGGTTGATGTCAAGCTCACTCATCGAGTTTTCAGCCATTTCTATTTTGTAATCATTGATTTTTGAAAAATCCTGCGAACGGTCAAAATCGACTGAAACCGTTTGGGTGCTGCAGGAAAAAATCAAAAATCCAATAAAAACTAAAGCTAAATTTTTCATGATTTTAAGTTAGCAAAAATTATTCCTTTGTCTAAAGTTAGAATTCAGAAATTAGAGGTTAGAAGTTTTTACCGGATTTTCTTTTTCAGTCAGAATTCTTTTGGATAAAAAGATAAGGGCGATTGAATTTAAAACAAATAGATAATATCCGATTTTGATTTGATTGATATTCTCAATGATTTCAGTCAAATAGAAAATTAGCGTTGAAATAAATAGAATTACAAGGTTTATTGTACTCAGTAAAAATATGATTTTGAAGCTATTTGCTAATGAGCAAATCAGAATGAAAATAGAAGAAAATAAAATGATACTAAAACCTAAAAATGCCCAGAAATTCTTATCAGAAGAAACATTTTTCCAGTTAAACCCATCAAAAACCACAACTGTCAATGAATAAAAGTTAAATGTGTAATTTTTCTTTGTTTCTGCAATTGCTTGTTGGTATTCCTCATTACTTGAAAAAATTACAGGAGCATCTTCACTATCTTCTTCAGAAATTTCCATTGGTGTTTTGACTAATTCTTTTACACC
>JAQVKJ010000201.1 GCA_028694715.1 Weeksellaceae bacterium
CGATCTGGCATCGGTCGTGCGGTGGGTGAAACCATGGCGGTGCTGATGATTACCGGAAATGCAGCGGTGATTCCCAGCACAATTTTTGAACCCGTCCGGACAATCCCGGCCACCATTGCGGCCGAATTGGGAGAAGCACCCTCGGGTGGACAGCATTTTCAGTCCTTGTTCCTACTCGGCTGTATCTTGTTCCTGATTTCAATGATTATTTCAATCGTATCCGAAATGATTTCAAAAAAGAAAACTTATAAAAGCCTATAATATGAATCAAAAATTTAAACAAAAAGCAGCTTTCTTTTTATTTCGATTGTTCAGCTTTTTCATCGTAGGAATTTTGATAAGCATATTGGGCTTTATCGTAATCAATGGCATCAGTGTAATCAGCTGGGAATTTCTGACTGAATCTCCGACCGACGGAATGACCTCTGGCGGAATTTTTCCGGCCATCGTAGGAACTTTCTATTTGGTCATTGGCAGTTTGATTTTCGCCGTACCCTTGGGTGTGATGTCTGCGATTTATACCACCGAATATGCCGGAAACGGATTCATTGTTCGTTTTATCAGAATGATGACCAACAATCTGGCAAGCGTACCTTCGATTGTATTTGGGTTGTTCGGGATGGCTTTGTTCGTTAATAAATTAGAATTTGGTGACTCGATTTTGGCCGGTTCTTTAACGCTTGGTCTTTTGACACTTCCATTGATTATCCGTACTTCAGAAGAAGCGCTCAAGGCCGTACCGGATTCATATCGAAGTGGAAGTCTGGCCTTGGGTGCAAGTAAATTACAAACCATCCGGAAAGTGGTTTTGCCGACTGCTTTGCCCAATATACTGACTGGAGTGATTCTTTCCATCGGAAGAGTTTCGGGTGAAACTGCGCCGATTCTTTTTACGGTGGCGGCTTATTTTCTGCCGAATTTGCCACAGAGCATTTTTGACCAAGCCATGGCTTTGCCCTACCATTTGTATGTGTTGGCAACCAGCGGAACAGACTTGGAGGCCTCCCGTCCAATGGCTTATGGAACAGCATTGGTGTTGATTGCCATTGTGTTGATTTTCAATTTAATGGCTACTTTTATGCGCCAAAGATTAAATAAAAAATTCAAACAAAATTAAAGATGATAAAAGTCAAAGATATCAATTTTTATTACGGAGATTTTCAAGCACTGAAGAACATCAGCATCAAAATCAAGCCCAATACAGTAACGGCTTTCATTGGTCCTTCAGGTTGCGGGAAATCCACTTTTCTCCGTCTGTTCAATCGGATGAACGACCTAATTCCGGACACTCGTTTGGAGGGCGAATGCCTGATTGACGGCAAGAACATATACAGCAATTCGGTGGATGTGGACAAATTACGAAAAAATGTGGGCATGGTTTTCCAAAAACCGAATCCCTTTCCGAAATCCATTTTTGAAAATGTGGCTTATGGTTTGCGGGTCAATGGAACCAAAGACAAAAAAAAGATTGCACAAAGAGTAGAAGAGTCCCTGGTTTCGGCAGCTTTGTGGGATGAGGTCAAAGACAAACTGAACAAATCCGCCTTTGAATTGTCGGGTGGACAACAACAACGATTGTGCATAGCCAGAGCGTTGGCAGTGAATCCTTCGGTGTTGCTGATGGACGAACCGGCTTCTGCGCTCGACCCTATTTCGACTTCCAAAATTGAAGAACTGATTCATCAATTAAAAGAAAATTATACCATCGTCATCGTGACCCACAATATGCAACAAGCAGCAAGAGTGAGCGATAAAACCGGGTTTTTTATGTTAGGTGAATTGATTGAGTACAGCGAAACCAAAAAGATGTTCCTGAATCCGGAGAAGGAAACAACTCAAAATTATATCACCGGAAGATTTGGATAAAACGACAAATAATATGACAACACTGAAACACAACGAACAAGAATTACTCTATCTGAAAGAAGAAATCAATCAGATGTGGAAATTGGTGATTTCACAAGTAACCAAAGCCAAACAAGCCTTGCTGAACAACGATGTGGATTTGGCCATGGAAATCATTAAGTTCGAAAAGAGAGTGGATGGACTCGAATTAAAAATCGACAGCAATTGTGAGCATTATATCGCTTTATACAGCCCGGTGGCAATTGACCTCCGTTTTGTTTTGTCCATCATGAAAATCAGCATTACTTTGGAGCGGATTGCGGATTATGCCGCAGGTGTGGCGCATTATGTTACGGACAAAGATTGTCATGACTTCACTTCCAAAATGAAGGAAACGCTGGAAATCGAAAGAATGTTTGATTTGTTGCTGAATATGTTGACCGACAGCCTGTTGGCCTTCAATTCTGAAAATGCAAAGAATGCAGGCAAAATCTTGTCAAAGGACAAAGAAGTGAACAAGATTTTTGAAAAAGGCATAGACAAGCTGTTGGAGCAATTGAAAAAAGAAAGCAATGATATAAAGTGCGGATTGAATATGATTATGACCATCCGAAAAATGGAACGAATCGGCGACCATTGCAGCAATATCGTGGAGGAAATCGTATTCTTTGTGGAAGCAAAAGTGCTGAAGCATAAAGGAAAAAATAAATAAAAGCAGATATTTTAAGTAACTTTGAACAACAATTTCAATAACAGAATGGGGAAGAAAATTCTGATTGTAGATGACGACAGCAGCATTGCAGAAATCATAGAATTCAACTTGAAAAACGAGGGCTATATTGTGGAAACGGCATTATCGGCCGAAGAAGCTTTGAAAAAACCGCTTGCCGAATTCAATCTGATTTTGTTGGATGTGATGATGGGCGGAATGTCGGGTTACAAAATGGCAGAACAAGTCCGAAAAGACGGACTGCTCGTTCCGATTATTTTTTTGACCGCCAAGGACACCGAAAATGACATGCTCACCGGATTTTCGGTCGGCGGCGATGATTATATTTCCAAACCATTTTCCATCAAAGAAGTCGTTGCCAGAGTAAAAGCAGTGCTGAAAAGAGCAGCGAAAAGTGGAGTTGCTGACAAAAACAAGTTGATTTACAACAACTTCATGATGGATTTTAATTTGAAGGAATTGAGCATTGACGGCGAAAAAATAGCATTGACCAAAACAGAATTTGAATTGTTGTCGCTGCTTGCCCAAAACCCCGACCGCATGTTTTCAAGAGAAAATATCATCGGCAAATTGTGGCAGGAATCTCCCTATATCACCGAACGGACAGTGGATGTACACATAGCACGAATCCGAAAAAAATTGGGCGATTACGCCTCGGTCATTCACAACCGCGCCGGATACGGTTATCGGTTTAATGTCGCAGAATTATGAAACTGAATTACCGACAGAGACTTTTTTTGTGCGTAGGATTGATTTTTGCTCTGTTCACTGCCGGTATCATTGTTTTTGAACAAATCCTCGAAAAGGATTACAAAACCCGAATTCTCAGCGAACGATTAGAAACTTATACCGATGTTATCCAATCCCGGCTTTATCAAAATGATGCGAATCTGAGTGCCGAAATCACCGAACTTCAGACTTTGTTGCCCGATGATTTGAGAATCACGCTGATCAGCCATTCCGGTGAAGTGCTGTTTGATAATTCCATCAGTGATTTCGCGGATTTAGAAAACCACATCGACCGACCAGAAATCGTGCAGGCCGCACAGTCGGCTACCGGAAGCAACATTCGTTTGTCGGAGTCTAATCAGCGCGAATATTTGTATTTCGCCAAAAATTCAGGTGATAAATTCATTCGCGTCGCTTTGCCCTACGACACCGAACTGAAACAGATGTTGAAACCCGGAAATGCTGCACTGTACTTCATCCTGGCTGCTTTTTCGGTATTTCTTTATATTATTTATATCATCACCCGACGCTTCGGAAAAACCATTGGACAGTTGCGG
>JAQVKJ010000202.1 GCA_028694715.1 Weeksellaceae bacterium
TGCTGATTTCGAGTCATTCATACGGCTTGGATGCAAGTCTGTTTCCGGCGGGTTATAATTATATGTTTGGTGCATATACACAGGGATCAAGAGACTGGGATGTGGTAATGTTTAATGCGCCTTTTTATTTAATGGTAAATGCGGCAGGAAATGACGGAACTGCAAATTACAATACCCAGCCACTTGATGGAGTTGCCGGATATGATAAACTGACAGATCACTCAACCAGTAAAAACAGCTTGGTTGTTGCAAATGCTCAGGATGCAAATGTAGATTCAGCTGGCAATCTAATCAGTGTCTATATCAATTCGAGCAGCAGTCAGGCGCCGACCGACGATTACAGAATCAAGCCGGATATCACAGGAAACGGTACTTATGTTTATTCGACATATGATACCTCAGACACCTCATATAACAGTATTACCGGAACTTCAATGGCAACGCCAAATGTTTCGGGAACTTTGTTGTTGCTTCAACAGCATTACAACAATCTGAATTCAAATTATATGAAGGCAGCAACCCTGAAAGGTCTTGTGCTTCATACTGCCGATGACGCCGGACCGTCAGGACCCGATGCGGTTTGGGGATGGGGTCTGATGAATGCAAAAAGGGCTGCTGAGACAATTTCATATAAAGATACACATTCAATTATTCAGGAATTGAGCATTAGTAACGGACAGACACTGACAATCAATGTCGATTCAGACGGAATCAATCCTTTGATGGCGTCAATCAGTTGGACTGACAGGCCGGGGGCTGTCAACAATACACTCAATTCTCCTATACCCGCTCTGGTAAATGACTTGGACATCAGAGTAACCAAGGGAGGAACTGCTTATTATCCATGGAGATTGACTGGAGTGACCACCAACGGAAAAGGGGTGAACAATGTGGATCCCTTCGAAAGGGTGGATATCGCCAATGCTTCAGGAACTTATACCATTACAATTACACACAAAGGCACACTGACCGGAGGAAATCAAAATTTTTCACTGATTGTTACAGGAATCATTACGACCAATTGTGAAAGAAGCATCAGTTCTGTGAGCTTTGATCCGGTTTGTGTCTCCGGGACTTCTGACATTGAGGTAAATGGAAATTCGGGTACCACACAACTAAGACTCTATACGGTTTCCTTGGGCGGCTCTCCCATCGCTACCATCAATGGTGATTCAGGCAGCTTTACAACCCCCAATATTACACAGAGCACAACTTATTATGTGGCAGCAGCCGATGCAACTTGCGAGTCCGCAAGATATCCGGTAACGATCATTGTAAGCGAACCTCCACCGCCTATTAATGTAGTTAAAGTCGATCATTCAACACCCGGAAATTGCGATTTGGATTATTCTGAATTGACTGCAAGTGGTGGAAAATTATCTAATTTGACCATCGGTGAGAATGACATAAATTCTTCAGGTTGGGCGTTTGTTAGAAATACAGCTAATCTATTAGCCGCATACTCAGACTCTGATGAGGCAGGTGGTGCTCCTTATGAAATAGTAATATATAGGACAAATATCTCAAACCAACAAAACTCAGAAATATATATTTTCCCAACGGTTGATGGTGAGGATTTATCTTATGACATTTCAGGATTTACAACCATTAACTTTCAATTTAAACATCAATTCAATAGTACAGGTTCCGGTTCCAGAAATATCTATTTGGGTATATCAACAGATGGAGCTAATTATGATTTGGTTTGGAATAGGACAAATATAACAGGAAAAATTGAAGCTCAAACTGTAAATGTTGATTTAAGTGATTTTACAGGTGCTACGAAATTGTTTTTCATTTTTAGATACTATGGCAACAGTGCTGGAGTCGATAGTTGGTACATTGACGACATCAAAATTACCGGCGACAAACAAGCACCGATAACTTGGACGCCCATCACCGACCTTTATACCGATGAGTCGCTGACAGTTCCATACACAGGCGAAGCTGCAATGAAAGTTTATGCTGCACCCGACAATACAACCAATTACACCGCAAATGCTGCATGGGTCATAGGGGGGTGTCCTTTCAGTCAAACTGTCGAAGTCCAACCCGACCTTTCGGATTATCTGACCAGCACCGGCAATTGGAGCGTGGCTTCCAACTGGTCAAACAATGTGGTGCCCGACATCACCAAATGCGTCAGGGTACCCAATGGCAGAACATTGACCGTTAATGTGAACAATGCAGAAGCCAAAAGATTGAAAGTGGATGCGGGCGGAAAAATCATCATTCCAAAAGACAGAGCATTGACCGTGGACGGAAGCATCATCAACGAGGGTGTTGCCGATGATTTTGTGGTCGAAAGCGGCGGTTCGCTTGTTCAGAACGATGATTATGCTGCGAATTCTGGTCCGATGACAGCCAAGAGAGAATTCATATTCTCGGCCGAACGAAATCAGTACAATTATATCATTTCGCCTGTAATGGGTCAGAAAATAAAACAGATATACAACAATCCGCCTTTCGTAATTTATCACAAAGAAGAATACAATTTCTTTTACAATGCTTATGACGGAGATTATATCGCCGGTCGCGGGCTGGCCATCAAAGAACCGACGGTGGCAAGCGTTCCTGCATCGACCATAGATGCAGTGATGAAAGGAGAACCATTCAACGGAATACTGAATTATCCGCTGGCATACACCACAACACAACCGAATGTTGACCATGGATACAATGTGGTAGGAAATCCTTATCCGTCAAATCTCGACATCAAACAATTGTACGATGACAACAGCGGAAAGATGGAAGAGGAATTTCTGTTCTGGGACAACAGGGGCAACACCATCATGGAACAACAAGGCTCTGATTATGAAGGGTTCAATTATGCCAAATTCAATGCAGCAACCAGCCCCAACGGTACTGGAATCGCTGCACCGACCAATCAATATCATCCCGACAAAAAAATCCCGACGCGTTTCGTGAGACCGGGCACTGCATTTATGATTCGTGCCAAGTCAACTGCCAATGGACAAACGCTGAATTTCAAAAACGAATACAGGGTGGCAGCCAACGACCCCTTGAGTCCAGAATTCTTTGGGAAAGGCGATGAGCATGCCACTTCAGATCGCTATTGGTTGATTATGACCACGCCCTCATCCATGGATGTGATGACCGCAGTGGCTTATTTTGAGGGGGGAGATGATAATTACACAATAGACGACAGTGATGCAAACGGACTTTCTGATGAATTGTACACCTTTGCAGACAATGAGCAGGTGGTGATTCAGGGCAGAAAATCTTTTGAAAACACCGATGAGGTCCTTTTGGGTTATCGCGCATACAAAACGGGAACTTACATAATTTCGGTGTATGACAAAGAAGGCGTTTTTGCTGAGGGGCAAGACATATATTTGATTGACAACGAGTTGAACATGGTTGTTAATCTTTCCAAGAAACCTTATAAGTTCAGGACCCGCGCCGGTGAATTCGACCATCGTTTTGTGATTGTGTACCGTCCGAAACTTAGTACAGACTCCGTAATTGCAAGAAATCAAATCAATTTCACCAAAAAGGACAATTGGATTGTGGTCGAATCGAGCATCGATAAAATTGATGAAATCGAAATATTTGACCTGAATGCTCGTTCTATATACAAAAAGACTTCCGTCGGGTCAAACAAACACAACATCAACACAATTGGATTTGACCATCAAATCATTGTGGTGAAAGTCCGGACTGAAACGGGCGAGACAGCCGACAAGAAATTTATTAGCAATTAACGACCAAGCTTATTCATGCGGAGGTTCCGGTTTTTCGGAACCTTTGCTGGCTTGGGTTTTGATTAAAATTTAAAGATTTTGCTGTCGATGGCAGGATTGATTTGAATCGAACTGAATACAATCAC
>JAQVKJ010000203.1 GCA_028694715.1 Weeksellaceae bacterium
TCCCTAAATCATTTGAAATCAACCTAAACGATACGCCAGATCTGGCGCAGACCATTGCAGTGACGGCTGCCGGACTGCAACTGAAATGTCAGCTGAACGGACTGCAAACACTGAAAATAAAAGAAACCGATAGGTTATATGCACTCCAAAATGAACTTCAAAAAATCGGGGTGTCTGCTGAAATCACATCGAACAGTATTTCACTGACAAATTTTTCTGAAACCGATAAAATTCCATTGATAAAAACCTACAACGACCATCGGATGGCAATGAGCTTTGCTCCATTGTGCCTGTTGAGAGAATTAAAAATCGAAAATCCTGAAGTGGTCAACAAATCCTACCCGGGATTTTGGCAGGATTTTGAAAACTGTTTTTTGGATGGATTCGATTTTTGAATTTAAGCATTCGCCTTTGTGAGATTTTCGTCAGAAGTTTTGTGACTTTCAAGCTCAAATAACTCATTATTCAAAACCAATAAAAATGAAACTATTAAAAATACCCGCAGTCTGTGTCGCTGCCCTGTTGTTTGCGGTGTCTTGTGCACCCACCAAAGAGCTTACTTATCAAATCATGCCCAAAGACGGAACTCCCACTGCAGGAACTGTGAGCTTTGTTCAAAAAGGAGACGAAGTTACCATGACAGTCAAAGCCAGTGGACTGACACCCGGACTGCATGCCATTCATTTGCACGAAAAAGCTGACTGTTCTGCACCCGATTTCACATCCACCGGAGGACATTGGAATCCGACCGAAAGTGACCACGGCCGTTGGGGAGAAGGGCATTTTCACAGAGGAGACATTGGCAACCTGAATGCAGATGCGAGCGGAAATGCAGGCATGATTTTCAAAACCGACAAATGGTGCATCGGGTGTAAGGATTCATCCAAAAACATCATCGGCAAAGGTGTCATCATACATGAAACAGTGGATGATTTCAAAACTCAACCCACTGGAAATGCCGGTGGCAGAATCGGTTGCGTTGAAATCAAATAGTACCTTCAAAAAACCTTCTGATTGATTTCTGAAGGTTTTTTTTAAAACTTATAAGCCAAACCAAGTCGGGCAAATGAGTTGGCACCCACATGGGTGTCTAAAAATATGCTCAAATCTCCCCCATATTTAAATCCTGCAGGCAAAACACTGACTGCGAAAGCATTGTCGTTCTCACGATCTCCTGCATAATCAAACCCAATGAATGTTATACCCACACCCAAACCGGAATAAATCTGAATTTTTTTACCGGGCTTGAGCCACATATAGTCGGTTTTTGCCATGAGGCTTATAAATCGTCCATCACTGATATTTTTCTCCCTTTCAAAATTTTCAACCAAAAAATCAAGCCCATACCTCCATTTTTCTGTATTTGAATAGAGATTTACTGAAACACCAAACATGTCTTTGCTCGATGCAAAAGAATCGTCTCCCACACCGACAATTGCGCTTGTAAGTGTATAGGCAACACCGTATAATGAGGGTGAACCATAGGAAGCAGAAATTTCTACCTTCTGGGCATTTACCGACTGAATGACAAATAAAAAGCCGGTGAAAATGAATAGATTTTTCAACATAGTATCAATAATTTTAAGTGGTAAATATACAAAAAGAGCAGACAAAATTGCCTGCTCTTTTTGTACTGTTTGTTCAATGATTTCACTGAACGAATTGCTGTATGTTGTTTACATCATTCCCGGCATTCCACCACCCATCGGCGGCATTGCGGGCTCGTCTTTTTTGATTTCTGTAATCACCGCTTCAGTGGTAATCAGCATTCCTGAAACCGAGGCAGCATTCTCCAAGGCCACACGGGTAACCTTGGTCGGGTCAATGATACCGGCTTTCATCATATGCTCATACTTATCTGTTTTGGCATTGTAACCGAAGTCATCTTTGCCTTCTTTTACTTTTGCCACAACCACAGAACCTTCTACACCGGCATTGTTGACGATTTGTCTCAAAGGTTCTTCAATGGCTCTTTTCACGATGCTGATACCGGTTTCTTCATCGCTGTTGATTCCTTTGAGTTTATCGAGCGAGTCAAGCGTCCTGATATATGCCACACCGCCTCCGGCCACGATTCCCTCTTCTACAGCAGCTCTGGTCGCATGCAGGGCATCATCGATTCTGTCTTTCTTCTCCTTCATTTCCACTTCGGATGCGGCACCTACATAGAGTACTGCAACTCCACCGGCAAGTTTGGCCAATCTCTCCTGCAATTTCTCGCGGTCGTAATCAGAAGTTGTTGCCTCAATTTGTGCCTTGAGTTCGTTAACTCTTGCTTTGATTTGATTCGCTTTTCCTTTGCCGTTTACGACGGTAGTGTTGTCTTTGTCGATTTGTACTTTTTCGGCAGAACCCAACATGTCAATGGTTGCATTTTCCAGTGAATAACCTCTTTCTTCTGAGATTACTGTACCACCGGTCAGTATGGCGATGTCTTCGAGCATTGCCTTTCTTCTGTCTCCGAATCCAGGAGCTTTTACCGCAGCTACTTTCAGCGAACCTCTCAAACGATTCACCACCAAAGTGGCCAAAGCCTGTCCTTCTACCTCCTCTGAAATAATCAAAAGCGGATGTCCTGATTGGGCAACCGGTTCGAGAATCGGAAGAATGTCCTGAAGGTTTGATATTTTTTTGTCGTAAAGTAGTATGCGCGGGTTTTCCAGTTCGGCTATCATTTTGTCTGCGTCAGTCACAAAATAAGGAGACTGATAACCTCTGTCAAACTGCATTCCTTCTACCACCTCCACAAAGGTTTCTGTACCTTTGGCTTCTTCAACTGTGATCACTCCTTCTTTTCCGACTTTTCCGAATGCTTCTGAAATCAATGCACCGATGGTTTCGTCGTTGTTGGCAGAAATTGAAGCAACCTGCTGAATTTTTTCTGAACTGTCTCCAACTTTTTTGGATTGTTTTTTCAGATTTTCAACCACTGCGCCGACTGCTTTGTCGATTCCTCTTTTCAAGTCCATCGGGTTTGCACCTGCAGCCACATTTTTCAATCCTTCGCGGATGATTGCCTGCGCAAGCACAGTTGCAGTAGTGGTGCCGTCTCCGGCTACATCATTGGTTTTAGAAGCCACTTCTTTTACCATTTGTGCGCCCAGATTTTCAATGGGGTCTTCCAGTTCAATTTCTTTGGCCACTGAAACTCCATCTTTGGTTACATGTGGTGAGCCGAAGGATTTTTCGAGTACCACATTTCTTCCTTTTGGTCCGAGGGTAACTTTCACTGTATCTGCCAGTTTATCAACTCCCTTTTTCAGACCGTCTCTTGATTCTACATCAAATTTGATATCTTTTGCCATAATTTTTTGGTTTTAAGCTTTAGGCAGTGAGCTGTATGCTGTACCTAAAGTATATTTAATTTAATTTTTATTTGATTGTGTTGTTATAATGTCTCTGATTGTTTACAGCGTATTCCTATCTACTTTTTTAGATAATTGCCAAAATGTCGGATTCTTTCATGATTAGATAATCTTTTCCTTCCCACTTCAGTTCGCTGCCCGAATATTTTCCGTACAAAACGCTGTCACCTACTTTTACTGTCATGGGTTCATCTTTTTTACCGTCACCAACTGCCACAACTTTTCCCTGTTGTGGTTTCTCTTTCGCAGTATCGGGAATAATGATTCCTGAAGCAGTTTTTGTTTCTGCAGCAGCAGGCTCTACCAGAACCCTATCTGCCAATGGTTTAATCGAAATTTTTGACATATTTTTTAGTTTTTAAATGAATGTTGTGTAAAATTTTTATCCGACTATTGTCGAAAACTATGCCAACGGAGAAATCAATTCCAGCTACACATTTTTTATGACACATTGAATTTTAAAACTGACAAGT
>JAQVKJ010000004.1 GCA_028694715.1 Weeksellaceae bacterium
ACCCGTTATGACCGCTGCCTGCATAATCATTTGTGGGCCACCGCCAAAATTCATCGCCAGATAAAGCAATGGGACAAAAATGACGGCTTCTGCCAAAATGAAAAGTAGAAAACCAGCGTATTGTATGGTTTTGTCGGCATTCCTATAGGTCAGGTTTTGCGCCACCCATGTGACCGCCATAAATGCACCCAAGAGCAACAGCCAGGAATAGCCCTGAAGCCCCATCATGAAGTTCACCAAAGGGTCAATTCTGAGCAATACAGCTTCGAATGCGATAAATGCTAGTACGCCAAAAGCGACATTTGAATATGTTTTTCTATAGAAAGTGGCCTGTTCAGCTGCGTCTGCTCTTGCGACCAATATTGGATTGTGTTCCATTCCGAATAATTTTTGTAAAGTTATATATTTTTGTTTAAAGTACTTTTTTACGCTGTGGATTTTCAACCGGTCTCTGTATTTTCGTCCAGTACCCACACCAGATAATAGTCAAGGAGTTTTTGATAATAGGCACTGTACTTTTTTCGTTCATTATCTTCCCAAAGCCAGCAAATAATCGCTTGGTTTTCTTTCAGTTCAAAAGCTTCAACTTTGTAATGTTTCAGAAAATTCCAGAGTTTTCCTCCGTTGAGTTTGTAGAGTCCTTCTTTGATTCCCCAAATGATATGCAGGTACTCTCCTTTGTTTTCTTCAGGAATCCATTCCTGCTCATCGTGTCTGATAAATTTATTCTCTATGTTCAGAATTTTTTCGGTTCGTTCTTTTTCGATATCTACACCTATATAATATTGACTCAGTCCGATACACACCATATCGAACGAATGGCTGATGGACAATTGTCGGCTGGCCGGCAAATATGGTTTCCCTTTTTGGTTGTAATATACCTCAAAATCGAGCCCCAGTACTTTCAGACAGGCGCGGAGCCCCAGATATTCTCTTGCCTGTTTTGGATTCAGTGTCAGGTATTTCATGATTCTGTATGGGCTGAGTTGTAGATAATCGAGCAAGTCCTCATCGGATTCGGTTAGATGCCAGCACACAATTCTGGTATATTCATCATTGTATAAAGAATTGATAATCGGCATTTTTGATTGAACAATTAGATTTGTAACTTTGCAAGCTCGTTATTGAGACAAATTTCAAAAATAGAAAATTATTTAGAGTTATGAGCACACAAGTTGAATACATTCCATACAAAGTTAAGGATATTTCACTGGCAGAGTGGGGCAGGAAGGAAATCAAACTGAGCGAGGCTGAAATGCCCGGTCTGATGAGTATTCGGGAGGAATTTGGCCCGCTGAAGCCATTGAAGGGAGCGAGAATTGCAGGATGTTTGCATATGACGATTCAGACGGCGGTTTTAATAGAAACTTTGGTTGAACTCGGAGCGGAAGTAACATGGTCATCTTGTAATATTTTTTCGACCCAAGACCATGCTGCGGCTGCAATTGCCGCAACGGGGGTTTCTGTTTATGCATGGAAAGGGATGAGTGAGGAGGAATTTAACTGGTGCATCGAACAGACATTATTTTTCGGTGAAGACAGAAAACCCTTGAACATGATTCTGGATGATGGCGGAGATTTGACCAATATGGTTTTTGACAGATATCCCGAACTGGCGAAAGGTATAAAGGGACTCTCAGAAGAAACGACCACTGGGGTTCACAGATTATATGAGCGAATGAAGAATGGTACATTGCCCATTCCTGCCATCAATGTGAATGATTCGGTGACCAAATCCAAATTTGACAATAAATACGGCTGTCGTGAGTCAGCGGTGGATGCGATTCGCCGTGCGACCGATGTGATGCTGGCCGGAAAGAGAGTTGTGGTTTGCGGGTATGGAGATGTGGGCAAGGGAACCGCTGCTTCTTTTAGGGGTGCTGGTGCCATTGTAACGGTGACTGAAATCGATCCGATTTGTGCTTTACAGGCAGCTATGGATGGCTATGAAGTCAAAAAACTGGGCACTGTTGTAGAAAATGCGGACATTGTCATCACCACCACCGGAAATTTCGGTATTGTGCGCGCAGAGCATTTCAACAAGATGAAGGACAAAACCATAGTGTGCAACATTGGCCACTTTGATAACGAAATCGATATGGCATGGCTGAACGACAATTACGGCTCTACAAAATATGAGGTAAAACCTCAAGTGGATGTATACCGTATAGGTGAAAATGAGATTATTGTATTGGCTGAAGGTCGTTTGGTGAATCTGGGCTGCGCCACCGGACATCCTTCTTTTGTGATGTCTAATTCATTTTCCAATCAAACACTTGCCCAGATTGAACTTTGGAATCATTCAAATAAATATGAAAACAAAGTTTATATGCTTCCAAAGCATTTGGATGAAAAAGTTGCTCGGCTTCATCTTCCCAAACTGGGTGTTGAACTAGAAACACTGAGCCAGTCACAGGCCGATTATATAGGCGTGAAGGTGGAAGGTCCCTTCAAGCCGGATTATTACAGATATTGATAAAATAATTTTGAAGCAAAAGCACTGTTAGCTCCCTGTACATTGGTAATGGGAGCTTTTTTTAGTAGTTTTAGTGAATTTTGTTTTTATTCGAAATAATTTTTATAGATTTGTAGAACCTAAAAAAAGAACCTAATTATGAAAGTTACGATGACTTTGCCGGCATTGTTGCTCGGCGCATTCCTAACAGCACAGATAGGAATTAGTGAAAACAATTCAGTTAGTTTGGATGATTCTGAAGTACTCAGGGTTGAATCAACAAACAAAGGTATATTGATACCAAATGTGATGTTGACCGACTTGAACAATCCATCTCCTGTCACCAATCCTGCAGAAACTCTTTTTGTTTATAATGCTGACCCAAATGTGGGCATGGGATTTTATACCTGGTTGTCCAACAAATGGGAACCCTTGATTGACTCCAGAAATGTGTATGCATACGCAGGAATTGTAAGAACTGAAATTGCAGAATCAAATGCCGTACTTATTGATGATGATGAAACTGGTGCAACTACATATAACATTGGAGATACACCGGGTACTCGTTGGAAACTGATTCCGGGTACAACCAAGACTTTTGATATTTTTTCACCCATCAACAATTTGTCTATCAGTGTAGGAGGTACGGTGCAGACCAATTCAGTAGCTGTCTTGCAGTCTCATTCTTATGCAGTTGCAATTTTTATTGACGGAAGTATTGCTGCGGTGAGGAACTTTACTCTTGATGGGGATTCGGTTTGCTTGTACAGTGATTTTAATGTTTTTATGACCACGAACAATCTGGATGTAGGCACACATACTGTAGAAGTAAGAGAAACCTTCAGGGTAAATAATGCCAACGGAACTTATCAACCCAACGGCGGGCTTGTATTTGGAGCCAAACACCCCAGTTGTACAAATATCAACGATGACATTGCCCGTACGCTTGTGAGTATTCAAATTTCAGAAAAACCTAACAACTAAATCATGAAAAAATTATTTTACATTTTCCTGTTGCTATTCACAATCAATATGAATGCACAGGTTGGAATCAATACCAATAACCCCGATCCCTCTGCCATGCTCGAGATCTATGCAACCGACAAAGGGATTTCTATTCCAAATATATACATCCAAAGCATCACAGACAATGTGACCATCCCAAACCCACAGAGGTCGCTGATTATTTTCAATACCAACACCAATCTGGTGGGCGGTGTAGGATATTATTACTGGACAGGTAACAAATGGGACTTCCTGTTTTCTGATTTGAACGGTTTCCTTTTGGACAACCTGACCAAATATTATTCAAAAACAAACCAGAGTCCGTTGAGTTTCAATAACAATACTTTTTCAAACACACTAAGCGCCAAAGGAGATGCATTGTCTTCCGGAGACTGGGCTGTAATTAATGATCTTACCACTGCGATTGATGTGGATCGTTCAACCAATGAAATACTTTTTACACTTACCGGTATGGCACAGATTTCAAACACTAGTAGTACAACAGGTAGCGTAAGAAGTCTTATTGGAATGTTTATAGACGATGTATTGGTAGATATCAAACCGGTAGTGCTTTCCAAATCAGAAACTTGTAGTTATAGGGCATTTACCGTTTACGGGAAGGCAAGTAATATAGCTGCGGGTTCCCATACCGTTAAATTTGCAATCAGAAATTTGGAGCAAAGCGGTGGTAACAACAACATTACTTGGGGGGGTAGGAATACCAGCAATACCACTTGTAACAATACCAACAATAATCACCTGAACGATTTTGAAGCAAGAATGTCTTCTGTTGTTCTAATTAACCAACCTTTCAATTTCTGATACTATGAAAAATATTCAAAAAAATGCGATAATTATATTAATGCTGGCCCTTTTTGGAACGGCAAGTGCTCAGGTTTTGATTACCAAAGACCCAGCAGGGGGCACACCTGATCCCACAGCAATTCTGGAGGTAAGAGATACTGAAACAGGAATTCTTTTTCCAAGAGTTGCGCTGACAGATGCCGAAGATGCAACCACAGTTCCCAATCCAATTTATGGTCTGACCGTCTTTGATACGAACACAAACAGATTATATTTCTGGGACACCCAAGTTTATCCCCCACAGTTTCCTAATCCAAGATGGATAAGAAACTTTAGGGTCAGTGATGCAGAAGCAATCATACAGAAAACAAGCAATTTTTCTCAGAACTCTACATCAGGAGTGTCGGTGAATAGCTGGCCCTCTTCACCACCATCCTTTACTGAGAATTCGGGAACAACGGGATGGACGAATTTGAATGTAAGTGTTACTGTTTCGCCCACCAGCGGTACCAATGATGTGTTTATCTCTGCAGAGGGAATGGCTCAACTTAACAATACAACATCGAATTTCTATAGTTTTGCCATCGGACTTTTTGTGGACGGACAACTGAAAATAGTGAGAAAATTCATCAACAGTGATAATGCGGCCTGTTCGTGGAAAAAGTTTGAAATCAACGGTCTCTTTAAAGACATGAGTCCGGGCAATCATACAGTGAGTCTGTATGCAAGAAATTTGAGAGCTCAATCCAATGTGGCATTGGTTTATGGTGACAGAGCACCCAATTCTACTTGTTCAAATATGAACGAAAACATGGCAAGAATTTTCCTTACTGCCCAGTTGACTGAATAATTTTGGCTACGCATGCATATAAAAATCCCGGAAGTAATCAACTTCCGGGATTTTTCTGTTTATTAATTTAAAACTGAATTAATTTGCCAAAATAGTAACCACATTATGGTTCATCTCAACCACTCCGCCATTGATGTCAAACAGATAAATAAATTCATTGGCCGGTGATTGTTTCAGATGACCGCTCAGGCCCTCGTAATCTATGGTGGACTTTGAATGCACCTTGATTTTTACCGTGCCTTTGTCAAGCGATGAAACCACTGCTGCGTGATTGTTTAACATCTGGAATTCGCCTCCCATACCGGGCACGGTCACCGAATCCACTTCGCCTTCAAATACAACATACTGTGGTGTTATAATGTGTAATTGCATTGTGATTATTTTATAAACATTTTATGATAATTGACCGGGGTTATTCGTTCACCTCTGCCAACATTTTTTCACCGGCTTCGATTACATCCTCTATGGTACCTTTCAGGTTGAAAGCTGCCTCAGGATACTGATCCATCTCACCGTCAAGAATCATATTGAATCCTTTGATGGTGTCTTTGATGTCAACCAATACACCTGGATTTCCAGTAAATTGCTCTGCTACATGGAAGGGTTGAGACAAGAATCGCTGTACTCTTCTTGCTCTGTGAACTACTTGTTTGTCTTCCTCCGAAAGCTCTTCCATTCCCAGAATTGCGATAATGTCCTGAAGTGCTTTGTATCGTTGAAGGATTTCTTTTACTCTCTGAGCTGTATTATAATGTTCTTCACCCACAACATCAGGAGAAAGAATTCTCGAAGTGGAATCCAGTGGATCCACAGCAGGATAAATACCCAATGAAGCAATTTTTCGAGACAATACTGTAGTCGCATCCAAATGGGCAAATGTTGTTGCAGGTGCCGGGTCTGTCAAGTCGTCTGCCGGTACATAAACCGCTTGTACGGAAGTAATGGAACCTCTTTTGGTAGAGGTAATTCTCTCCTGCATAGAACCCATTTCTGTAGCCAATGTCGGCTGATAACCTACTGCAGACGGCATACGGCCAAGCAATGCAGATACCTCAGAACCCGCTTGGGTAAATCGGAAGATATTGTCAATAAAGAAAAGTACATCACGGCCCTGACCGGTTCCGTCGCCATCACGGTAATATTCAGCCAATGTCAAACCTGACAAAGCCACTCTGGCACGCGCACCTGGAGGTTCGTTCATTTGTCCGAAAACAAAGGCTGCCTTTGATTCTTTGACCAGTTCTTTGTCCACTTTGGACAAATCCCATTCGCCTTTTTCCATAGATTCCATGAATTCATCGCCGTATCGGATAATTCCAGCCTCAAGCATTTCGCGCAGCAAATCATTTCCTTCACGGGTTCTTTCACCTACGCCGGCAAAAACAGACAAGCCACCGTGCCCTTTTGCAATATTGTTAATCAGCTCCTGAATCAATACCGTTTTCCCTACACCAGCACCACCGAACAAACCGATTTTACCACCCTTTGCATAAGGTTCAACCAAATCGATAACTTTGATTCCAGTCAGCAAGATTTCTGATGAAGTTGACAATTCGTCGAATTTGGGAGCCGATCTGTGGATGGGCAATCCGTTTGTTTTGTCCACATTCCCCAATCCGTCAATGGCATCTCCAACCACATTAAACACACGGCCGTTAACCGAATCACCGGTAGGCATCATGATTGGCCCACCCAACTCAATTACTTCCTGACCTCTTGACAAACCATCCGTGGAATCCATCGCAATACAACGAACGGTATCTTCACCAATGTGTTGCTCCACTTCAAGTATCAGAGATACTCCGTCTTCTTTTTTGATTTCGAGTGCATCATAAATTCTTGGAAGTTCCTCAGTGTTTTCAAAAACAACATCTATTACCGGTCCGATAATCTGTGCAATTTTACCTTTTGAATTTGCCATTATTTTTTAGATTAAATTCGTTTGATTTCTTGTTTTAAATTTTGTGCAAATATAAGCCAATCGATTGATTCAATTCCAACGAAAAATAAGATTTTTATCATCTATAATCTGACCGTTCAATTTTTTTCAACTAATTGATTCTCTTGTGTATGAAAAATTGTTTGTTTCTCTACAACCCAGACTTAGTCGAGTCTGGAATAGCGCGCAACCAGTTTTTCAAAATACCGCTGTCCCAAAATTCTTTTCAGTGTGATTGAATATTTCTGTACAGGTTTGCCGATAGTATAATGTGACTTTAAATTTTTTTTGTAGATGAATTTTTCAATCTTCGGTGCAATTTGTTCGGGTGCCAGACCTTTTCCCACTTCTTCGTCTATTGCGTGTTGAAGTTTCAAATAGCTTTCTTTGTAATAGGGAGAGACTGTACTGTAAATTCTGCTTTCGGCAATTGAAGTTTTGATGTCCCCGAGGCTCAGCGAAAAAATTTC
Organism: Weeksellaceae bacterium; assembly: GCA_028694715.1. Classification (GTDB taxonomy): domain Bacteria; phylum Bacteroidota; class Bacteroidia; order Flavobacteriales; family Weeksellaceae; genus Moheibacter. The sequence continues at coordinate 7,524 of JAQVKJ010000004.1, forward strand.
AATGCCTGTATTCTGGTTTTCCAGTCTGACAGATTCCGTGATTCTGTCCACTGCAGATTTGGATGCCGAATAGCATCCGCGAAATGGTAAACCATGGTTGCTGGCTATGGAAGAAATGTTGACAATATGTCCCGAACCTTGTTTGCGCATCAACGGTAAAACTACTTGCATCGTATAAATTACTCCATATACATTTACATTCAGTAATTTGTCAAAATCCTCTTTTTTTACATCCTCAATGGTGCCAAGCATGCCAATTCCTGCATTATTGATTAGAACATCAATTCGCTCTGACTCGTCCAGCACTTGTTGAATACTTCTGTAAACATTCTCAAAGTCGGTCACATCAGTCGAAATATGAACAAAGTCCTGATTTTCGCATTTTGAGCGAGACAGACCGTACACCACATGACCTTTAACAGCAAAATAATTGGCCAGCGTTTTCCCTATGCCGGACGAACTGCCGGTGATGACAACTACTTTTTTATCCATTTTGTGCCGCAAAAGTAATCAAAATTCAGTTCAATTTGAAAATGACCAAGGTGTAATTCTCAAAAAGTGCTTTCTGCCACAACAGCACCTCTGTGTTTTCATCTTTCCAATCAGATTCGTAGAATTTTGATTTTGTAATTATCATCGCATCAGGGTTAGATTGCACAAAGTCAATGATTTGTTGTTTGCTGTCTTTGATTTCAAATGTTCTTTGGAAATTGAAAAGCAATGAAGGATCATAACCTTTATACATGACTGCTTCATCCTCTGTTTTCATGACTTGTTTAGCAACAACAGACGGAGCGCTTTTTGAAATCCCAGGATAGATAAACTGAAAGAGTTCAAGGCTTAGAAACATATAACAAAATCCGAGTGCAAGTATGCTTTCAAGAAGCTTCTTTTGTTTGAAATAATAGATAGAAAGTAAGGTGCCAGCCGGCAAAATGGCAAGCTGAATCGCTGACAGATGAACACTATAGAGTTCGGGCTCTACATAAGTCAATAATATGTAGGCAGCAACCGGAATCAAAACAGTGATGCCGAAAAGAATCCACAAACTGATTTTGTATGCTTTCAGTCCGGTTTCTCCATTCAGCACAAACTTCAGGTAATAAGCAATCAAGACCGCAAGAAAAGGGTAGGATGGCATGGGGTAATTGGGCAATTTGGTGAATGAAATGCTGAAAAAGACTACAAAAACAACCGAAACCATAAATGAAAATCCAATAAAATCATCAGTTTTTTTGTTTTTCCATCCATGTAACACGCCCTGAACCAGAAAAAATGAAAACGGAAGTAAACCGAGCAGCACAAAAAGTAAAGTAACGAAAGGAAGTCCGCCGTGTCCTTCCATTTCACTGCTGAACCGAGTGATGTTATGATCCAGAAAAAATCCCCTTGTGAATTCACCCATGGTCAACTGATGTATTTTAATGAACCATGGAGCCGAAATTAGAAGTACGATCAATGAACCTTGTATGGGTTTGAGTTGTTGTATGTTTTTTAGTTTGAGCTCCTTCTTTGAAATTAGAAATAGAAAAATGATGAGACCGGGGAGCAGGATTGCTACTGGGCCTTTGGCGAGCACAGCCAGACCTATTGAAAAATAGAAAAACAGCCCGCTGCTTTGTTTACCGGTTTTGTAGAAATCATAAAAATTAAACAGTCCGAAACTCAGAAAGAATATAAGGTATGGGTCAGGAACAGCAAGATGAAATTCTTGTACAAAAAAAATGGAAGAGCAAAGGATGAAAGCAGTGAGTGCAGCGGTTTTTTTGTCCAAATATTTTTGGGTGAAATGATAAGCCGAAAGTAGGGTCAACAAACCAAAGAAAGCAGAAAAAAAACGGGCTGCGAATGCATTTATACCAAAAATTTTATAGGAAATCATCATCATCCAGTAATGAAGTGGAGGTTTGTCAACCCTTAGTTCACCGTTAAAAACAGGCACCAGCCAATTGTTAGCCATTAGCATTTCTCGTGCTGCTTCTGCGTTTTTTGCTTCGTCGAGGATGAAAATCGGAGGCTCTCCCAGATTGATGAAACACAGGATTGCGGAGGCAAACAGAATCAGAAAATAGTAGAAATATCTGTTTTGAGAATAGCGTCTCATCAATTTTTATTTTATCTTAGCCAGTCGATTATATGCGCTAAAATATGAATTTAAAATGATTGAAAACTCAAAATATGAAAAGTTGTCAGTGGTCATTCCGGTTTATAATGAGGAGGAAAACGCTACCCTACTGATAGAACGACTTGAGGCTGCACTCACAGGAATAAATTTTGAAATCATTTTTGTTGATGATGGTTCTACCGACAGAACCCGTCAAAAGATAAGTGAAATGAACCACCCGAAAGTGGTATTGATAGAGCTTAAAAAAAATTATGGACAAAGTCTGGCATTGGCAGCTGGAATTGATTATGCCAAAGGAGATTACATCATCACCATGGACGGAGATTTGCAAAATGATCCGGATGACATACTTATGATGTACAGCAAAGCCAAAAACGAAGATTGGGATTTGGTCATGGGTGTTAGACAAAACAGAAAAGACATTTTTTTTAGAACTTTTCCGTCAAAAGTCGCCAACCTTCTCATCAGATGGTTGACCAAATTGGACATCAAGGACCATGGATGTGCCTTAAAAGTTTTTGAGCGAGAAACCGCCAAAGAACTGAATCTGTATGGAGAAATGCATCGTTACATTGCCTTGCTTTCCTATCTGAACGGAGCCAGAATCACCGAAGTAAATGTAAAACATCATCAGCGATTGTATGGAAAATCAAAGTATGGTTTGGGTAGAACCACCAAGGTGTTGAATGACATAATTTTGTTGTTGTTTCAACGAAAATATTCACAAAAACCGATTCATCTTTTTGGAAACATTGGTTTTTTTTCTTGTACATTGGGCGGTTTGATATTGGCTTATCTGCTGGTAGTAAAATTTTGGCTGGGTGAGGATATTGGTAATCGCCCACTGTTGATTCTGGGGATTCTTTTGCTTTTTCTGGGAGTTCAGTTTTTCACTACTGGAATCATCATAGATTTACAAATGCGCACCTATTTTGAATCACAACAAAAAAAACCATATACAATCAGAAAAATACACAGTTGTGAAACCCGTGTTGAAAAAACAAATAGAGACACTCCTTAAAATCAGCGTCAGTGTTGGGCTTGTTTGGTTGATATTCAGTCAGCTTGATTGGGGAAATATTATAGATTTAGTAAAGCAGACCCGTTCGTTCAGCTTTGTACTCGGTTTATTGTTTTTTTTGACATCTCATTTCGTTTCGGTGCTTCGTTTCGATGTTTTCATCCGCAAAATCGGTATAAGGCTTGGATTTGGTAACCATCTTAGACTTTATCTGCTGGGCATGTTTTATAATTTTTTTATTCCCGGTGGTGTGGGGGGAGACGCATACAAAGTTTATCTGCTGAACAAAACTTATCGTAAATCCTTGAAAAGAATTGGTGAGATTGTTTTCATTGAGAGATTTTTAGGAGTGGTGGCCATTGGTTTTCTGGCTTCTGTGCTGATACTTTTTATTCCTTCACCGCTTAGTTGGATTTGGCATTTATCCATTGGAATTTCTGGTGTTCTTCTAACTTTACTTGTACTAAAATGGGTCATTCGTTATTTGCATACATACAAGAAAAGGATTTATTTAGTGTTTGGCTATTCTGTCATTGTACAGTTTTTACAACTATTTTGTGTTTATTTTATTTTGAAAGCATTCCTAATTGATTCAGACGAACTTGCTTACTTGTTGTTTTTCTTGATTTCCAGCGTGTTGTCGATTGTCTCCTTTGCAGGAATCGGCATCCGTGAGGCGGTGTTTTATTATGGTGCAAAATGGCATGATTTCAATCCCGATGTATCAGCGGTTGTGGCACTCTGTTTTTCAGTTTTCACAACAGTCACTTCACTCTTTGGCATCATTTATCTTTTCAAGGGAATTCAGCTCAGAAAGCCAGAGGATTGAAAAAATGTCTGTTTTTCATAAGGAGATTGTGGAATCAGACTCTCTCAATGCAGAGCTGAATATCACACAGGTTTGTCTTCAGGGGTTAATTCCCCTTTCAAAAAGGGGTGTCAACTCTCTCAAATACAGTAAAAAAAACTCAATAAAAAGTTGTGATTTAACAAAATTGGTGTACTTTTGTGCAACCAAACCTAAACCAAAATGCTGAACCAACCTAATTTATCCTTGGAGGATCATTTCTCCATTGGATTTCTGAAAAAATTCGTCCATCGACTTTTTTCAACATTATTGTTCTTAGGAGTAATTAGTTATGCTACTGCTCAGAATTCCTATTGTGTATCAAGAAGCCAGTTCCCGAGTGAATTATACATTCAAAAAGTCATTTTTGAAAGTGATTTAACTGGAACAATTGAAAATACAAGTACTTTCAATAACCAGCTCGGTGGATATCAGGATTTTACAAACTTACCAAACAAAGCCCAACAATATCCGGGCGGTATCATCACCGTCAAAGCACAAGGGAACCATATTTCTCGTTTTAAAGCTTGGATTGACTGGAACAAGTCTTCGAGTTTTGAAGAGCCACTTGAATTGGTTTATAACAGCAATGGAGGAGTGGAGACAACGGAGTTCAGTTTTTATATTCCTGAATCAACTTCTCCTGGGATATACAGAATCCGAATCAGAAACAATTATGGTATTTATTTTTATGGCCCGGGGAACCCTTCTTCAGACTATAGTTTCCATATGAATTTTTCTTCTTGTGAAAAATTTGGAAACAGTACCAACATGAATTATGAAGGAATGATTTATTACGGAGAATCCGAAGACTATGAATTTGAAGTGCTGGCTCCAGTTTCATGTTATCCTCCGTTAATCAGCAGTGCAACCAATATCACACATACCGCTGCCAATTTGAACTGGATTAAACCCACTTTGGGCTCAGATGTGGTTTCCTATGATTTGGAATGGAATGAGAGCGGTGTATTTGACGGAATCCCTGAAGCTACAACCACAGCAACAGCTTTTCAGGTTGAAGGACTACAGTCAGGACAGACATACCATTATAGAGTGAGGGCCAATTGCCAAGGTGCTGAAGTTCCGAGTGCGTGGACACTGGCAGAAGGTTTTGTTGCCGGTGGCTATACCCCGCTGGAAGTAAGTGGATTTAATCAGGATGTCATTGCAGATGGTAGCGGAACTCCAAATGATACAACTACAGCTTGTGCAGATGGCTCAGAATCAAATTTTGTGTGGGCTGAAAACGGCTCAGTATTGAACAACGCATTTGTTCAAAAGGGACTTCCCAAAAACCGAGTATTGAAAAATTCAGACGGAACAGAAACCCCTGCTGAATTAAAATATTATTTGCAGGATTACAGCACAGCAAACTCACTTAAAATTACTGATAATCAGACCACTTCTACACTTATGTTGACTAATCCGATGGAACTCAGCACAGTGTACCTTGCAGCGACAGGTAGCAACGGGCAACCGATATTGAATATCGAAGTAGTGTATGAATCAGGAGATAACGATGTTTTTCAGGACATAGTGGTAAAAGAATGGTCAGAAGACTCCCCCTATATTGCTTCATCAGGTTCTTACATCAAAAGGAACCCGTTTTCAACACCTGTATATTTTGAAGACAATCCCAGAATTTTTCAGATCAGTTTCGAAAATCTCGACCAAGACAGAAAAGTGAGTGAAATTCGTGTAAGAAGCATTAATTCTACCACAACAAACAATATCGCCAATATATATGCAGTTAGCGCAGCACCTGCAGGGCCCAAAATTTTGTCTGTATTCTCAGATACTTTCTGCAGTGGTGACGAAGTTACCATTAGTGCTACAGCACAGGCTGATATCAATTGGTATCTCAATGAGAGTGATGAAACGCCAGTCAAAACCACCCATTCAGGTGAAAGCTGGAATCCGGAAATTACCGAAACTACTTCCTTCTATTTGGAAGGCGACAACGGCATTGTGAAGAGCAACCGAGTTGAAATGATTGTTACTTCAAACGATGTTAACTTTATAGCCACCAACGGCAACTGGAGTGCGTCTGAAAACTGGGAAGGAGGAAATCTACCTACGGCTGATAATTGCGTTAGAATTCCTGCAGGCAAAACCGTACAACTCGATACTGATACAGCTTTTGCAAGAAATCTAACTGTAGAAGACGGTGCCGAATTTACTTTACTGAGCGGTAGTGCACTGACGGTGACAGACTTTGTTCATAATGGCGAAGAAAATCAGGACAACTTCATAGTAGAGAATCTGGCGAATCTGATTCAAATCAATAATGAAGCTGAAAACTCAGGTGCAATTACATTAAAGAAAAAATTCACTTTCTCAGAAGAAAGAAAACAATACAATTTTGCGATTTCACCATTGATAGGCCAGAACCTGAAACAAATATATCCCGGAAGTTCATATGCGCTACGATATGATGAAGCTACCGATTTATTTAAAACTACTGATGGTGGTTACATTGCCGGTAGAGGATTGGCTATGAAGGAGGGAAGCATTGGCAACGGAGATGCAACCTTCAAGGGAGTCCCTTTCAACGGTGAGTTGACATATTATATAGAGAAAAACGGACAAGGCTATAACCTGATTGGAAATCCTTATCCATCTGCCTTTGACCTTCGTCAATTTTATTTTGACAATGACCAGCTCATAACTCCAGACATTCAATTTTGGGACAACAGAAACAATGAAATATTTGAACAACAGGGTTCTGGATACAATGGTGTGAATTATGCAATTTACAATGCTCTTAATAATTCAGGCATAGCTGCACCAAGTACAAGTGGTGAAGAAGATGTGAGAATACCTAATGGCAAAGTCAATGCGGGCGGAGCTTTTTTGGTGAAGGCACTTCAGTCAGGAGATGTTCATTTCAATAATTCTTTGAGAATCAAAAACAATGGGCATGAATATTATGGAAAACCACAAGGTTTGAATGGAGAAGATGACCGTTTTTGGCTGACTTTGAGGTCACCTTCCAATATGGAAGTGATGACGGCAATGGTTTATTTTGAAGGAGGAAGAGACGAGTATTGGCTGGATGACTCGGATTCGCTGGGCAATTCAGACGATATTTTTACTATGGCCGAAGGTCATCAGGTAGTGATTCAAGGACGCGCACCTTTCCGTGTGTACGATGAAGTCCCGCTGGGTTACAGGGCATACCAGGAAGGAACCTATATTATTACGGTTTACGACAAAGAAGGTGTTTTCAGCAACGGACAGTCGATTTATCTGTATGACAAGGTTTTGAACAAAACCGTAAATCTGAGCAGCAAACCCTATAAATTCAATACCAGAGCAGGTGAGTTTATCAACAGATTTAAGATTGTTTATAAACCCAAAAGCTCAATGACAGCTGTTTCATTATCAGCCAGCAATGCAATTGATTTTGCAAAAATCAACGGTGAAATTGTCATTACATCATCCATCGATGAAATAGTGGAAGTGGAAGTTTTTGATTTGAACAGCCGCCCGGTTTACAGTAAACAGGACATCAACAAGAACAAACACAAGGTGGGTATGCAGAACTTCGGCAATCAAATCATTGTTGTGGTTGTTAAAACCAAAACCGGTGAGATTGCTTCAAAGAAATTCATCAATAATTAATACTTCAATCAAAATTCATAGAAAAAGCCCTGCTGATAGACAGGGCTTTTTTGTTGTGGTGCCTCCAGGAATCGAACCAGGGACACAAGGATTTTCAGTCCTTTGCTCTACCAACTGAGCTAAGGCACCCACTTGATTTGAGTTTGCAAATATAACACATTTTTATAATCACAAAAATTTTTTTAAGGCCGTTGAGAATAATTGGTCAAGCAAATGAATTTATAAGTTTATTAACAGCCAATTCCTGCCTTGCTTTTTTGCAATTTGCAATCTAATCATCATATTTGCACTTGAATTTAGAATAATACGCATGAAATTAAGTAGCGTTGTGACTCTTGTGAGTCTATTGATTCTGTCTGCATATGCTAATGGACAAGAGACCTCAGTTTCACCTTATTCCGCTTTGGGCATCGGAGATCTTCTGCTCAATGAGGATGTTGAGCAGGCCGGTATGGGCGGTTTGTCAGTAATCCCACTAAATCCTTATTCAGCAAGTGGGAACTTCATCAATCCTGCAGCAAATCGAGATTTGAGAATGACCAGTTTTAGCTTTGGCGTGAGCAGTCACACCGGACAATTCAGGGACGAAGAAAATCACTCTACCCAGAACTCCACCTATATTTCCAATCTTTCGCTTGCTTTTCCTGTGGGCGAGAAATTCAGGGCTGGAATTGGATTTAGACCTTATTCAACCATCGGATACAATTTGGGATCCATAATCAAAGGTGAAGAAGTAACCTATCAGGATCAATTCAAAGGAGAAGGAGGAATCAACTCTTTTAATTTGATTGGTTCCTACAATATTTCGAATGATTTCAGTGTAGGCATCAAAGCCGATTATCTTTTTGGGGAAATGACCAAAACAGAAACCATTATTACACAAGGACTTGCGCTTAGAACTGATTATCTGAGAAATACCGAAGCCAAAGGAATAAAACTTGGAGTAGGGGCGATGTACACAAAAATTCTTGAGAACAAGAACAGATTGGATTTGGGATTCAATTATTCCTTTGGTACAAAATTGTCCAGTCGGATTGAGGACATGACAACTACTTATGCATTGTCAGGGCTTGAGCCAGTCAACATAGACACGGTCTTGTACAGCAAAGTAAGTGGCAAACTGAAAATTCCGCAGTCTCTTTCTTTGGGGGTTTCTTACCGCAAAGATCTACACTGGATGGCAGGTGTGCAATTCGACTGGGGTAATTGGAACAATTTTTCGGTAGAACCCAGCCTCCATAATGAGAAACTTTATTCAAGATTCAGAATTTCTGCCGGGGGCTATTGGATCCCTGATTTTAACAGCTACAAAAGCTATTTCAATCGCGTGGTTTATCGTGGTGGAATTTTTTATGAAGACACCCCCATCAAAATCAATGACCAACGAGTTAGCCAATACGGACTCAGTTTGGGTTTTGGTCTGCCGATTGGAAAAGAACGAGATGCTTCAATGCTGAATCTTGGTTTTGAAGTAGGTTCTATGGGGAATACCAAAAGTCTTCCGTTCAAGGAAAACTATTTCAATGCA
>JAQVKJ010000204.1 GCA_028694715.1 Weeksellaceae bacterium
TACGGTTTTGATTCCGCGGCTGATTATTCGAATGTTTATACATTCAGTTTTTTGTTGTGTCTGATAACACTTTTATTGGTTGCATTCGCCAACCTGATTTTTCATAAACAACTCGGTTTTGTTTTCATCTTTGTCATCAGTTTGAAACTGATGTCCGCAGCAATCTTCATGAAACAATCTGATTTCAATGAACAGCCTGAATTAAAATACAGTTTCGTTGTATTGTATCTTATTAGTATAGTTCTGATTACGGTTTTCACTGCCCGATTGCTCCTGTATCCTGAAAAATGATAAAAAGCAGATAAATAGGTTTCATTTTTAATAAAATTAGACTTACTTTTGCACCTCAAAATTGAGCCAAATGAAAGTTGTTGCCAGCAGGCTGTTAGTATTTTTGTTTTTAATGTTCACTTTTTCAGCTTCCATCGCCCAAAACACAGAGGCCGAAACCGCAGAAAAAGGAGTAACCAAAGAGGAAGTCGATGAAGTCATTGAACACCACATGGCAGATGATTACTACTACACTTTCTTGTCCAACAAAGAGACCGGAGCACATTATGGTTTCCCATTGCCTGTAATTCTGATTGATAACGGGCTGAAAATTTTCAGTGCCTCAGAGTTTGATTACGGAGAGAATGTGGTCAACAAAGGAGGACAGTATTACAAACTGTATCACAGCAAAATCTATAAAACTGACGCACAAGGAACAATACAATACAAAGAAAACGGTTTCCCGGCCAACGAAAGGCCACTTGATTTCTCCATCACCAAAAATGTGGTGAACATCCTGATCGTAGGTGTCATCATGTTCTTATTGTTTACCGGGATGGCCAAGTCATACAGAAGATCTGTGGTTCCAAAAGGGCTGACCGGAATTCTCGAACCCATTGTTCTCTATGTGAAAGATGAAATTGCAATCCCCAATATTGGCGAAAAGCATTACAAAAGATTCATGCCTTATTTACTTACCATATTCTTTTTTATATGGATTGTGAATATGTTGGGCATGACACCCCTCGGAATGAATGTAACAGGGAATATCGCAGTGACTTTTGCGTTGGCCATTATCACCTTTGTGATTACACAAGTAGTGGGGACAAAAACTTATTGGAGTCATATTTTTGACCCACTTGGAAGTTCAATGCCTTGGATAGCCAAGATTCCATTGTACATACTCTTGGTGCCGATTGAGATTCTGGGAATTTTTATCAAACCCTTTTCACTGATGATTCGTTTGTTCGCCAATATGTCGGCCGGACACATCGTGATGATGAGTTTGCTTGGAATGATATTTATTTTCAAGAGCTGGATAGGCGGCCCGCTTACTTTTGGTCTGACCGTTTTTATCATGATCATTGAATTTTTTGTTGCACTGCTTCAGGCTTATGTGTTCACCATACTTTCGGCACTGTATTTTGGTTTCGCTGTAGAAGAGCACGAACATGAAGAAGCGCATTAATTAAAATAAGTAATTGTTTAATTTTTTAAATATTTAATTATGGAGATTGTAATCCCAAAAATCGTAGGAGCAGGTTTAGCAGTAATCGGTGCCGGTATCGGTATCGGTCTGATTGGTAAAGGAGCCATGGAAGGAATTGCTCGCCAGCCTGAAGCTTACGGTAAAATCCAGACAGCCATGCTGATTGCAGCTGCCTTGATTGAAGGTATTGGTTTTGCTGCATTGTTTGCGGTAAACTAATCAAAACAAAAACTCACTGTCAACGGTTGGTTGCAGTGAGTTTTTATGAAATTATTAATTCAAAAGATTAAATGATATAAAATGGATAAATTAATCAACGACTTTTCATTCGGTCTGTTTTTCTGGCAGTTGCTCTTGTTTTTGCTCCTGCTTTTTATACTGAGGCGATTCGCTTGGAAACCCATCCTCAATGCAGTCAATGAACGAGAGAAAACCATCGAAGATTCATTAAATCAGGCCAAAAAAGCCAGAGAAGAAATGGCGAACCTGAAATCAGAAAACGAAAAAATTCTCAAAGAAGCAAAAATTGAGAGAGATGTAATCCTGAAAGAGGCCAGAACGATGAAAGACAACATCATAGCCAAAGCAAAAGAATCTGCCCAAGTTGAAGCAGACAGATTGGTGGAAATTGCAAGAGAAGCAATTCAAAATGAAAAATCTGCTGCAATGACAGAACTGAAAAATCAGATCGCTGCCCTCTCAATCGATGTGGCTGAGAAAGTACTGAACAAAGAATTGTCAGACAAAGCTGCCCAAGAAACCCTGGCAAAAGAAATGATTAAAGAAACCAAATTGAATTAAGAAATGGCGGGAATCAGAGCAGCGAAAAGATATGCCAAAGGATTGATGCAGTTTGTCAACGAAACCACTCAGTCAGAAAAAATCAATCAGGAAATGATTGACCTGAAAAACTCAATTCACGCCAGTCGTGAACTGAGAAACTTTCTGGCCTCGCCCGTATTGGACAACAAAAGAAAAGTGAGTATAGCAAAAGAACTGTTCAAAAGCTTTTCTCAGGTTTCTCAAAATTTCATTGAACTGGTGATCAATCATGGTAGAGGCGATATACTGCGAGAAATTGCGCAACAGTACAATTTTCTATACAACAAACAAAACAACATCACCACCGCCGAATTTGTTTCGGCAATCCCATTTGACTCAAACATGGTCAACAGCATAATGATGGACGCCAAACAAAAACTGGCAGACAATTCAACTTTTAATATTGAAACCAAAATTGATCCAGAACTGATTGGCGGATTCGTGCTTAGAGTGGGCGACAAACAAATCGATAGCAGCATCAGATCAAAGCTGAACCGATTGAAAAAAGAATTCGATAAAAATGATTATATCGTTAAGTTTTAGAAAATATAAATGACCTGTATAGGAATTAAACAAAATTTGAAACATTACTAAAAATGGCAGAAATAAAACCGGCTGAAGTTTCAGCAATCTTAAAACAACAACTCACCAATTTTGACACCCAAGTTGAATTGGCCGAAGTTGGAACCGTACTTAGTGTCGGCGACGGTATCGCTCGTGTTTACGGATTGGACAACGCACAATATGGTGAGTTGGTTGAATTCTCCAACGGACTGGAGGGAATGATACTCAATCTGGAAGAAGACAATGTGGGTATCGTGCTCCTTGGACCTTCAAAGGACATCAAAGAAGGTGATACAGTTAAAAGAACAAAAAGAATTTCTTCTCTCCGTGTAGGAGAAGGCATGCTCGGCCGAGTTGTCGATATGCTGGGGAACCCCATCGACGGTAAAGGCCCAATAGAAGGAGAACTCTTTGAAATGCCTATAGAAAGAAAAGCACCCGGTGTAATTTACAGACAACCGGTGAGCGAACCACTTCAGACCGGTATCGTTGCCATCGACTCAATGATTCCGATTGGTAGAGGACAAAGAGAGCTTATCATCGGTGACCGACAGACAGGGAAAACTGCTGTGGCCATAGATACCATTTTGAACCAAAAAGAATTTTATGACCGTGGGGAGCCTGTTTATTGCATTTATGTGGCAATCGGACAAAAAGGCTCAACAGTGGCTCAAATCATGAATACATTACAGGAAAACGGCGCAGATAAATACACAGTTATCGTTGCTGCAAATGCATCTGACCCAGCACCAATGCAAGTTTATGCACCAATGTCAGGAGCTGCAATCGGTGAGTATTTCAGAGACACCGGTCGTCCTGCACTGGTGGTGTACGATGACCTTTCAAAACAAGCCGTTGCCTACCGTGAGGTATCTCTGTTGCTTCGTCGTCCTCCAGGGCGTGAGGCCTATCCCGGGGATGTCTT
>JAQVKJ010000205.1 GCA_028694715.1 Weeksellaceae bacterium
CGGAAATGCAAAGTATTGCCGAGGGTTTGTGAATTTCAAGGGCAACAGCCCTAAAGCCCTGCACGAATTCATTTTCCTCTATGGCGTTCATGGGACTGCCGTGTCCCAAAAAAAGCACCGGCATTTGATGGGTTGTGCTGAATGGTTTTGTGATTTTATTTAAGTCTTTTAAGTTCATTTGTTCTAATTTTTAGTCTGCTTCATTTTGTTTTTCATCCAATGGCCGATGGTTTACAGTTTTTTGTATTTTTTCATAATCACCTTGGTTTTTCTCAATTGCATACGGGTATAAAATCGGACATGTTCGTGGTACAAAATCCATACTCCAACAGCACCTATGGCACTCCCAATGAGTATGTCGAAAAATCTGGCACTGATCAATTGACTCGGATTGCCCACCAATTTGATGTTGGGTTCAGCCAGAAATATGGTGAGGGTAGAAATGAAAATCACGGCAATGGCGTAATTTCTTACAATAAAAAATTCAATGATGATTTGAAGTAAAATAATGCTGATGCAAATTTCCGCAATGCTCAAGTCTTTGAGTAAAATTACCCAAGTCAGCCCCAATCCAATCAAAGTACCAAGTACCCTTTGGATTGCCCTTGTCCAAATGTGTTTCGTGCTGGCTCCTTGCATAACTGCCAAACAGGAAATCGGTATCCAATAAGGATTTTCCAACCCGGACAAAACCGCAACCAGCAACGACAAGCCCATCATAACACTAAAAATGATGGATTCGGTTACACTGATGTAAGGACTTTTTTTCAACACCATCACTTCGGGTTGATTGGTTTTGCGCAGCACGATGATGCTGTATAAAAAACCGATGCTCACCGCAATCAGTACGCCCAAAGTAAAACTCCCGATGTAGTGAATGGATTCGGCAGCGGGATGTTTCATCGTTATGGCAATCGAAATCACCATAATAAAGAAAAAATTGCCAGGTGGTTTGGAAAGCTTTAGGCTGTTCAATGAATAATGCACCCCAAAAGTGTAGAGTGCAAGAATCAGTGGAGAAAGCCAAGTATTGAATGAAAACAATATGCCCACCGCAAAAGAAAGGATGAACCCAAAGCCCGAAACCATCAGAATAATCATTCGGTTGGTGAGCTGATTGGACTGCAAATACAGAAAAACCAATGCACCGATGGAGCCAATTCTCCCGCCTTCCATATCGTCTGTCAATACGCCCAGCAGCAAAGGGATGCCGATACAGATTCCGGCCATGGCGGGCAGATGCCAGCTCCTATCAGTTTTGTTGTATTTGATTAAATTCTTAAACATATTTGGGTCCTGCCATTTTCCGGCAGTCACTGTCGATATTTCGTATTAGGGTTAAAAATGAATTTATTTTGAGTTTTCTCAGCGTTTTTAAACCTCTTTATTTTGATTTTAGTTTTTTCATGAAATCCATGAAAGCCGGACGCATCTCCGAGAACAATTCCAAGTCTTTGTTTTTCATCATCACATCTCCGAAAAGCTTCAATCCCAACACAAATTGATTGGTTTGGGAAGCATCCTTGAACAAATTTTTCTCATTCAAAATTTCTATGATTTTATAAATGTCATCGTAATTTTGAAAAGGAAGGAATATGGGTGTTTTGTCCATGATTTCGCCTTTGTTGTTCTTCAGATACTTGAAAGTAAGTTCGTATTGATGTATTCTTTTTTCGGTCATTTGAATGGTTTGTTAATTTTATTGATTGTTATTTTCTTCTAATTCAGTTCTCAAATCCTCAAATCCAATGGTCGGGTGTACATTTCCAGCGATCCGTCCGACTTTTTGGGCCCTTGTTCTTTGGGTTTGTCCCAATACAATTCCACACCGTTTCCATCGGGGTCGTTCAGGTAAATTGCTTCAGAAACGCCGTGGTCAGATGCACCTGTCAGCGGATAATTGGCCTTTCTCAATCTTTCGAAAATTTCTGCCAAATCCTTTCGGGTCGGATAAACGATGGCGGTGTGGTACAAACCGACACTGTTTTTGGGGGCAGGCGGAGCATCTTTGCTGTGCCATGTATTCAGCCCGATGTGGTGATGATAACCGCCGGCAGAAATAAAGGCCGCCTGATCGCCGTACATGGTAGTCAATTCAAAACCAAGCAAATCGCTGTAAAAAGCCAATGAACGATTCAAATCCGATACTTTCAGATGAACATGCCCAATTCGGGTTTGTGCGGGAATTTTATAGGGTTCCTTTTTTATAAATATTTTAAAGTAATAGTTGTTGTTTAATATTCATTAATTCAATGGTTCACAGCTTTATAAGCTGCAAAAAACACCATTGGACTGATCAGATTTTTTTAAGGATGTAATTTCGTGTGCTGCTTTATCAGCGTAGTGTCAGTGAAAAATTCACTCATTATCAATTGTCCTCAAAATGAGATTTGAGAATCATACATATTTTGTAATAAATTCAAAGTGCTGTCGTCAAAAATCGAGTTTACTATTTTTCAATGCTCTCTTCGGCAAGGCCGCAAACATATTTTCAACGACAGCTTTTGGTATTTTCATCCTCATCACAAATCAGGCGTTTCCATATATATTGGATTCTCCGCCGTCAATCGCAATGGTTTGACCGCTCACATAACCGTTGTCTTGGCTCAACAAGAAGGCCACCACTTTGGCGACTTCGTGTGGCTGTCCGAGTCTTTTGGTTGGGTTGCGCTGTGCATATTCCAATTCCGCTGCTTTCGGATCTTGAGGATTGACTTGTTTGAAGGCCTCAGCAACCATGGGCGTCAAAATAGCACCCGGTGCAATCGCATTGGTCAGAATTCCGTCGCGACCGTATTCCAAAGCAGTATTTTTGGTCATGCCCGAAACCGCATGTTTGCTTGCCACATAGGGCATTTGGTTCATTACACCGCGAAGACCTCCCACAGATGCTGAATTCACAATGCGGCCGTATTTTTGTTTCTGCATCACCGGAATCACATAACGCAAACCATAATAAACGCCCATCAGATTGATGTCGATTACCTTTTTAAACACATCGATGTCGTATTCGGTAATGCTCGCCTGACGGCCTTCGATTCCGGCATTGTTGAACAATCCGTCGATTCTACCAAAAGTGTTGACGGTCTGGTTTACATAATTTTTCACAGCTTCTTCGTCAGAAACATCTGCTACAACTGTGTTGATTTTCACTTCTGGAAATTCTTTGGAAATATCATCCGCCGCAGCTTTCAGACTTTCTTCGTTGTAGTCCACCAGCACGAGATTTGCTCCCTTGGATGCCAGCTCTTTGGCGGTGGCCAATCCAAGTCCCATACCGGCACCTGTGATTATCATTACTTGATTTTTCATATTTATATTTTTTAAAAATTTTCAATACATCATTTGAGGTCATCAGGACCTATCAGTCCCATTTGTTTTTATCCGAAAGTGCGTATTTTCCGCCGCCGGTAAAGAACAAAGCCAATGAACCTACGATAAACAATACTTGTAATTCAATTGCCCAACCGCCGCTGTTTGTGAGTTGAGCTACCTTATCGATATTGGCCAAAAAGATAGCGGTCAACATGGTAAGTGCAACGAGCAGGGCGGCTATCCGGGTTCTGAATCCGATGATCAAAAGAATCGGGGCCAGTATTTCACCAAAATATACGCCGTATGAGATTACTTTCGGAAGATTGCTGTCGACCAGCATATTCTGAATGCCGCCCACACCTTTTGTGATTTTTGCGGTGCCATGGAGCAGCATCAAAATTCCCACTCCCAATCTCAGAATCAATATGCCTGTATGATGGTTTTTCATGTGCTGGTTCCCGTATGAATT
>JAQVKJ010000206.1 GCA_028694715.1 Weeksellaceae bacterium
CTCATCTTTGCAATTAAAAACAAAATATGTCCGTTCAGAAAGCTTCAACCCCAAAAGGAACCCGCGATTTTTCAGCCGAAGAAGTCAACAAAAGACAATACATCACTGGAAAAATCAGGAATCATTTTGAGTTGTTCGGCTATTCTCCGTTGGAAACTCCCTCTTTTGAAAATCTTTCCACACTTACCGGAAAATACGGCGAAGAAGGCGACCGACTGATTTTTAAAATCCTGAACTCAGGCGATTATCTTTCTAAAGCTGATGAAAAAATTCTTGCAGAAAAAGACAGCCAAAGACTGACGCCACAGATCTCCGACAAAGCACTTCGCTATGACCTGACCGTTCCTTTTGCTCGTTATGTGGTTCAGCATCGAAACGATATAACATTTCCGTTCAAGCGGTATCAGATGCAGCCGGTTTGGCGCGCCGACCGTCCGCAGAAAGGCCGTTATCGTGAATTCTGGCAATGCGATGCGGATGTAGTGGGGAGCGATTCGCTCTGGCAGTAGGTTGAACTGATTTCATTGTATGATGAAGTTTTTACGGCTTTGAAAATTCCGGTAGAAATCCACATCAATAACCGAAAGATTCTAAGTGGATTGGCTGAAGTAGCAGAAATATCGAACCAACTGATTGATTTCACTACGGCTTTGGATAAATTGGATAAAATCGGGATTGAAAAGGTTCAAGAGGAAATGCTCGAGAGAGGAATTCCGCATCAATCGATTGACAAACTTTCTGCATTGTTTGAAATGGAAGGTGATTATCGCAATCAGTTGGAAGCACTCAGCCAAATTCTCATAACTTCTGAAACCGGGATGAAGGGAATTGAAGAACTGAATTTCGTATTTGAAAAAATCGAGCGCATTGGTTTGAATTCTGCCCAACTGAAGCTGAATCTCACCTTGGCCCGCGGACTGGAATATTATACAGGTGCAATTCTGGAAGTCAAAGCCAAAGACACTGCCTTGGGTTCCATCGGCGGCGGTGGAAGATACGACGATCTCACCGGGATTTTTGGCCTGAAAGGTCTGTCGGGTGTGGGAATTTCATTTGGATTAGACAGGATTTACTTGGTTCTTGAAGAATTGGATTTGTTTCCTGAATCAATCCAAAATACATTGGATGTACTCTTTATCAACTTTGGTGAAAAAGAAGCAGAACAATCGTTGAAATTAGCAAAAGAACTGAGAAACAATGGATTGAAGTGCGTGCTTTATCCTGACAATGCCAAAATGAAAAAACAAATGCAGTATGCCGACAAGAAACAAGCGACTTATACCATTATTATTGGTGCCTCAGAATTAGAAAACAAAACCGCAAGCGTAAAAAACATGAAAACTGGCGAACAATTGGAAGTCGGCTTCGATGATATCTCAGGTTTTTTTTAAAATATAGGTGAAAATCATTAGCGGGTACAGAAAGCAGTCCAATACTGCCCCTCAAGGCTATAGATAATTTGCAAGGTATTGTTGGTGAGTCTAATCATCTGGCTTTCGTCTGCATTGACATTCATCATTACTTTTCCATCTGAACTCACATCAAATAATATGCTGTCGAGTCCGGCGATTTCATTGCTGAATTCAAAATTCCAGTATTCTCCGCTCTTACTAACAATCACCGGGGCGTCCTCCAGTGCATATTGTAATTCGCTGTTGAGATAATAGACCGAGCCGATGTATTCGCCAATAAACATTTCTGCGCCGTTGGCCTCATCACTGCTGCATGTGTGAAAAAACAAAAAAATCAGGCCCAGTATTCCAAATGTGCCGGCAATGGATTTCATTCTTTGAGAATTTGAATAAATATAGTTTAATTGCAAATTTAGTAATTATAATACTTCATTTTCAAACCGAAAATCGTAAGTTTGATTTTAATTCACAAAAAATGAAACCGATAAGATTTGCCGGAATTTTGTTCTCATTGTTGATTTTCTCAGGTTTGAACGCCCAGGAGGTGACTGATTATGATTTGACAAATTTTGCAAAAGCCTATTTGAAGATGGTCAAACTCAATACCAGTGCGCAGAATGAAATGTCGAAACTGATTGAAAAGGAAGGAATGGACTTGGAGATTTATCATGCGATCAACGATTCAAAGGAAGCTGATTATGAGCCGGATGTGGATGAAGAATATTTTGAAAAATACGAAAGACTTCAGCCAAAACTTCAAAAAATTCAGAATCAGTTGGAAGCGGATGTGGAAAAGGAATTCGCCAAAAATGATTTGACAAAACAAAAATACCGTGCCATCTCGGAGCGGGTAAAACAGGATTATTTGCTACAAGCCAAGTTAGAAAAACTCCTTGAACACCTTCGCTGATTGCTGCCCTTATTCCAAGTCAATCAATGATTTGAGCGGTATGGAAACGCTTCCTTTTATCTGTATGTAATTTTCTGTCAATGTCCATACGGTAGTTTCTATCATCTTGATTCCCTTGTCGGTCAGGAAAGTGATTCTGGCTTTGGCTTTGAACTCGTTCCCCAATCTGAGCGCTCTTTCCAGTTTTTCGCGGGTCACCAAGCTTGCTCCTTGGTCAACAGTGAGGAAGTGATAATTTTTCACCTCTGATTTATCAATAAGTTCTACATCCATATCGTTAGCTTTATAATTTTTGAGGCAATCCATTTTATGTTCAACTTGAAAACTGTTATAATTTCAGTGAAATCAACGGATAATTCCGAGGAACATCGCTTTTTTAATCAGCTCAGCCGTGGTTTTCACATTGAGCTTTAGAAATATATTTTTTTTGTGTGTTTCCACAGTATAGTAGCTCAGAAACAATTTTTCAGCAATCTGTTCAGAGGAGAGTCCGTTTCCGATTTCAATCACAATTTCCTGTTCTCTTTTAGAAAGACTGTTTTGTGTATCAACGGGGTTATATTGCGCCAAGCGGGTGTCTCTCTGAAGAACTTTCTCTACTTTTTTTAGTATGGTTTCGCTGGAGGATTCTTTGAGTATGTATCCGTTTATTTCGGTTTCATCTACCAAATCGGTTCTGTACATGCTCAGCACCAAGATTTTTACTTTTTGGTTTTTTTGTCTGACTTTTTTGATGAATTGTGCTCCGTTCATGTCGGGCATGGCCACATCGGTAATCACCAGATCCACTTCGTTTTTTTCCATGTAATCCAGGGCCTCCCTTGCCCGGTTCACAACAAATACAATTTCGTACTTCTCAACCGTGGACAGCAGTTTCTGAATTCCATCCAGAATCAACTGATGATCGTCCACAAGCCCGATTTTAATTTTTGAATTCTCCATTTTGCGGAATTTCAATGATGAAAGATGAGCCTCTACCTACGGCAGAATCTATGTAAATTTCACCATTCATGCTTTGCACTCTTTTTTTAATATTAT
The DNA here is from genome assembly GCA_028694715.1 of Weeksellaceae bacterium. Classification (GTDB taxonomy): domain Bacteria; phylum Bacteroidota; class Bacteroidia; order Flavobacteriales; family Weeksellaceae; genus Moheibacter. Next base: position 3,361 of record JAQVKJ010000206.1, read on the forward strand.
TTAATCCCATTCCCAATTTGACTCTTTCAGGATCAAAACCTTTGCCGTCGTCTTCTATGATAAACCTGAAACTTTCATCAAATGTACAATCTATATTGATATTTCTCGCTTCTGCATACTTAATCGCATTTGAAAGAATTTCCTGTAGCACTCTATAGAGGAAGTGTTTCCTGAAATCTTCAATTTTATCAAATTTTTCTACCGGAAAAACATTCAAATGGATGTCACCCGAAAAGAACAACTGATAGTCTTTGATCAATTGTTTGAGTAAATCTACAAAATTTATTTCATTTAACTCGCTGTCATTCAACGCGTGTGATATCAAACGGATTTCTTTTGCGGTGTCCTGCAGTTGACCGATGCATTCTTTCAATTCTTCATTTTGAATGTTGGTAGTGTTCAGTTGGTGTATCTTGATATTGT
>JAQVKJ010000207.1 GCA_028694715.1 Weeksellaceae bacterium
TAGAAAAATTCACTCCGCCATTCATCGCTGCTGTCATTCCGCTGGTGCCTGAGGCTTCGCGCGGCACTCTGGGCGTGTTGAGCCAGACATCGGATGCTGCTTTCAGCCGACGGCTCAGTTCGAGCTCATAGCCGGTCAAAACAGCCATATTGCCGTGTTTGTTGGATTCGTATATCAATTGGTTGAAAGTATCAATTGCGGGTTGGTCAAGCGGATACGGTTTACCTGCCCAAATCAGTTGAACTGGATATTTGGTGTGATTGAGCAGACGATTGAATCTCTCTGGGTCGTTCAATAGTAAATCAGCTCTTTTGTAGCCTGCGAATCTTCTTGCCCAAACCATGGTAAATACCTTCGGGTTAAATAATTTTCCAGTCTGATCAGCAACAATTTTAAAAGTTTTGGCCTTGATTTGTCTTTTTCTATCGTCAAATTTATGATGCGCCTCTTCGTCTGCATAATGATAAAGCTTTTTGTCTGCCCAATACAGATAATCTTGGGAATTGGTGACCGATTTTATTTTGCAAATTCCAGGATGTTTTCCCCACATTTGATTGGAAACTACACCGTGTAGTTTTGAAACTCCGTTGGCAACATGCGACAAACGAAGTGCTACCAGCGAATGATTAAAAGGTTCATCGGAGGTCAACCCGGTGACTGCCCTGACCTCTTCACGGCTCATTCCCGAGAAGTAGGACATTTTGTAACACAAATCAAAATCATGTTTTTCATTCCCTGCTTCTTCGGGCGTATGTGTGGTAAACACCAATCTTTTGTTGACCTCGCTGAGATCATTGTATTTTTTTAAAAGGTAAAAGGCAGCTGGCAGTCCATGGGCTTCGTTCAAATGATAGATGTCTCTGTGCGAGCCGATTTCATCCAAAAGTTTTGCGCCACCTTTGCCGAGAAGAATGTACTGTGCGACTTTGGCCGCGGGATTTCCGTCGTAGAGTCTGTGGCAAATAGAGCGGGCGAGATAGTCGTTTTCGGGCAAATCAGTACTCAGGAAAAAAATGGGTGCAGTATGAAAGATTTCAGGATTTAGATAATAGGCTTTGACCCAAACCGGATGTTCATCTACCTTTATTTGAAAACGGATATGGGTATCTTCCAAAAAACTGTAATCTTTTTCCACCCATGTAACCTTCAGACTTTTGTCTTGATTTCGCTGTTGGTCATAATAACCGTATTTCCAAAGTATGCCTATCCCAACCAGATTTTGTCGGAGTGAATAGGCACTGCGCATATGTGAACCCGCAAGAAAACCCAATCCACCACTGTAGGTTTTTAGTGACTGATCGATGGCAAATTCCATTGAAAAGTAGGCGATGGATTTGTTATAGGTGGGATTAATATCAAAGGGAATATTGTATTTTTTGAAATCCATAATGAAGTTGGGATTAATTTGTTTTTAATGAGCGTTGTAAAATTATAAAAAACTTTGAATTGACAAACCAAGCTTTGCTGAGTATAGACATTATTTAATCGGTTTCTTTATTTTGCTCTTCTTTTCTCAGCAAATGCGGAATCTGATAATAAAACCCAATGCCCGTCAAGGTCAATAGAATTCCCGTGCCCATCCACAAAACTTTGAAACCAAATTCCTGTGCAATGTAAGTCCCAAGAAATGGTGTAATGATAAATGAAACCGAAACTCCGATGCCCAATAATCCCATATATGCACCCGGCATACCACTGCCCGAACGGATGGCCGTTACGCTTGACATGAAAGGGAATGCCCAAATCTCACCCAGACTCATAACGGTGATGGATAAAAACAAAATCGTTAGGCTGTTGAACCAACCGAGCATTCCGAATCCGAGTCCTGCAAACACAGAACCGAGCAGCAAGGTGATTCTCAGTTTGATTTTTTTTTCTGCAATGTGAACCAGTAGCATTTCGGTCAATACTATAAAAATTCCGCTGTAAGCAAGGACCATCCCTATTTGCTGTTGACTGAGTCCAGCTTCAATTTTATAAAATATTGGGAGGGTGTTCAGCAATTGAAAGAAGCAAACCGAAAAAACCATACAAAGTAGCGAAAACACAATGAATTTATGGTCTCTGTAGGGAGAAACAACTTTCTTGCCTTCGTCTTTCTTGACTTCTTTTTTTCGTCCGCTTCTGTTTCTAAAAAAAAACACATAGGTCATTCCGGCAAGCAAAGCCGCTGCAGAATTCGAATAAAACAAAAAATCATAGGAAATGGCAGAAAGAATTCCGCCGAGTGCAGGACCTATTGAAAATCCGAGGTTCACCGCCATGCGGTTGAGTGAAAACGAGCGGGTTAGATTACCTTTTTTTGCGTACTTGGTAATCGCAACCGAGTTGGCGGGTCTGAACATTTCGCTGATGACACTTTGAGTGAAAATAATGGCAGCCAAGCCAATTTCAGTGGTGAAAAGCGGCATAAGACAAAAAACCGGAACGCTCAGAAACAGGCTCATGTATTGGGTTTGGAATTCACCTTTTTTGTCGGTCAATATTCCGCCGAGCCACGAACCGATGACCGCTCCAATACCGAAACTGCTTAGCACCAAACCTGCTGCATCGAGTTCAAAGCCGAGGTGGTCGGTCATATATACACCGAGAAAAGGCAGAACCATCGAACCTGCACGGTTGATAAGCATGACGATAGCAAGCATCCAGCTTTCTGATGAAAGTCCGCGATAGGAATCGGTGTAGATTTTTAAAATGTTCATCGGCAGTGCGCAAAGGTAAGTCTATATAAAAATAAAAAGCAGCCCCAAAGGACTGCTTTTATCTGTTGGATAATATTTTTTATGCATTTACGATTTTCACATCCACTCTTCTGTTTTGCGCTTTGCAAATTTCTGTGTCATTGGCAGGACAGACAAAAAATTCTGCACCGTATCCCTCGGCCTGCATTCTGTTTTCATCAATATTAAATTTGGTCAATCCTCTTTTGACGATATTGGCTCGTTCTCTCGAAATTTTCGCATTTTGCTCTTCGGTTCCACTGTTGTCAGTATAACCGCCAATTTTGATTTTTGAATCAGGGAATTCATTCAACAGAACCGACAAATCTTTCAGTTGGGATTCAGATTGGGTCATTAATTTTGAACTGCCTTTAGAAAAAAAAACCCTGTCCAGTGTAACCCAGTTTTCTTTGTTGCTTCTTGTATTCTGCTTCATTCTTTCGGGATTAGACAGCATTCTGAAAAGTTTCATTTCAGCAGACATTGAACCTACTTTAAGTGTTTGTCCGGAGGGTAGTTCAATATCTACCATACTTCCCAGTGTATAAATATAATTTCCCTGATTATCCAATTGAGCTACATTTTCAGCTTGTCTTACTTTCTCGGCATCGGTCTGACCTACATCAGTTGCACTTTTGTTCTGGTTGCCCAGAATGGGAGCCAAAATCAATCCGACCAGACAAGTCAGTTTAATCAAAATATTCATTGATGGGCCGGAGGTGTCTTTAAACGGATCGCCCACTGTGTCACCGGTTACTGCAGCTTTGTGTGCTTCGGAACCTTTGTAGGTCATCTTCCCGTCGATTTCAACACCTGCTACAAAAGATTTTTTTGCATTGTCCCACGCGCCTCCCGCATTGTTTTGGAAGATAGCCCGAAGGACGCCTGAAACGGTCACACCTGCCATATAGGCACCCAATGCTTCTGCACCCATCAGGAAACCTATTAGTATGGGGGTCAAAATGGTCAGTGCACCGGGCAGCATCATTTCTCTTAAAGCTGCCTTGGTCGAAATTTCAACGCATTTCCCGTATTCGGGCTTTCCGGTTCCTTCCAAGA
>JAQVKJ010000208.1 GCA_028694715.1 Weeksellaceae bacterium
GTTGCTCGTATAGACCGGAGATGAAGTTCTTCCGGCCGATGTTTATAACGAAATCAAAGCCCGAACGCTGTCCACCATGAGAGGAACAGTGCAAGCCGATATTCTGAAAGAGGATCAGGCGCAGAACACCTGTATATTTTCGACCGAATTTGCGCTTCGGCTGATGGGCGATGTGCAGCAATATTTCATTGACAACAAAGTCAGGAATTTTTATTCGGTTTCGATTTCGGGTTACCACATCGCAGAAGCAGGTGCCAATCCGATTACCCAATTGGCATTGACATTATCGAATGGGTTTACTTATGTGGAATATTATTTGTCACGAGGCATGCACATCGATGATTTTGCACCGAATCTGTCGTTCTTTTTCTCCAATGGCATCGACCCGGAATATGCGGTCATTGGTCGTGTGGCAAGAAGAATTTGGGCCAAAGCAATGAAATACAAATACAAAGGCAACGAACGCTCGCAAATGCTGAAATACCATATTCAGACCTCAGGTCGTTCACTACATGCGCAGGAAATTGCATTTAACGACATTCGCACGACTTTGCAAGCGCTTTATGCGATTTATGACAACTGTAACTCGCTACACACCAATGCTTATGACGAGGCCATCACCACGCCCACCGAAGAATCGGTGCGCAGAGCCATGGCGATCCAATTGATTATCAACAAAGAATTGGGGCTGGCCAAAAATGAAAATCCGATTCAGGGTTCATTTATCATTGAAGAATTAACCGATTTGGTAGAAGAAGCTGTTTATGCGGAATTTGACCGATTGACCGACCGTGGCGGTGTGTTGGGCGCAATGGAAACCATGTATCAGCGCGGAAAAATTCAGGACGAAAGTCTGTATTACGAACGATTGAAACAATCGGGTGAATATCCAATCATTGGGGTGAATTCGTTTCTGGGCAAAGACGGTTCACCGACCGTGCTGCCCAAAGAAGTCATCCGTTCGACCGAAGAAGAAAAACAGTTTCAAATCGAAGCCGTTCAGAATTTTAACAAAGCTAATGCAAATGCCTCCAAACTGAGTTTGCAGAAACTACACGACGCTGTACTGAACAATCAAAATCTGTTTGCAGAAATGATGAATGCTACCAAAGTAAATTCATTGGGCGAAATCACAGATGCGCTGTTCAATGTGGGTGGAAAGTACAGGAGGAATATGTAGTTATATGATTGATAATTAATCTAATTAATAAATCAATTAAATCAGAGGTAAAAGTCAAATCATTCAAAAATTCTTCAGATAGATTTTGATATTAAAGTCGTTTATAACATCAAAATCAGTCCAATAAATTGTATTCCAATGCGAATTTCACCAAACCAACCGTATTTCTAGCACCTGTTTTGATGAGCATATTGCGACGGTGTGTTTCTACGGTTCCAAAGCTTATAAAGAGTTTGTCTGCAATTTCTTGAGTAGTGTATTCATTGATGATTAGTTTCAAAACATCTTTTTCTCTTCTCGATAATTTAGGGAACGGAGATGTTGTTTTTTGTTTTGAGTGCTTTGTCATGCTATTGATGATGATTTCATTCACTTCATCGTCCAGATAAGTTTTACCGCTATAAACCGTTTTAATGGCATCCAGTACTTCATCTTGTCCTGCATTTTTGAGCACATAACCTTTGGCACCATTTCCGAGCATAAGTTTTATGAGGCTGAGTTCTTTGTGCATTGAAATTGCGATGACTTTTATGTCGGGGCAAATTTCTATTATATTCTTACAAGCTTCAAAACCATTCATGTCCGGCATATTCACATCCATCAATACCACATCCGGGTTTAGGTCGGGTATATTTTTCAGCGCCTCTTCACCGCTCAAAGCATAGCCAACAATGGCAATCCCTTCTTGTTTTTGAAGCAACATTTGCAAACCTTCAATCACCATTTTATGATCATCAACTATGAATACTTTTATTTCCATTTGAATGATGTGGTATATTTATCGTAATAGTCGTTCCTTCGTTTATAATGCTTTCCCATTGAATTGTTCCATCTAAAAATTCAACTCTGCTATTGATGTTATTTAATCCCAGACTTTTGTTTTTCAGGGCTTCCTGATAGTCAAATCCTTTTCCATCGTCTTCTACTATCAACTGGAGTTCATCCTCAGCGCCAATGAGTTGAATGAGTACATTCCTTGCATTTGCATGCTTTCTAATGTTCGACAGTGTTTCCTGTACGAGTCTAAAGATAGTGATTTGCTTGGTTGTATCCATGTTTTCGTGCAGATGATGAATGTCTAATGTAACATTGTAGCCCAATGATTCCATGTGTTGCGCTATGTCTTCGAGTGAACCTTTCAGTCCGGACAGACTCAGTGAATGAGGCATCATATTGTGGGAAATTCTTCTTACTTCAATACAAGATTCATCAATCAATTGATATGTTTTTTGAGTCATTTCAAATTCTTGATTTTTATCGAATTGATTTTTAAAAATTGTGAAATGGGCTTTGACGCTACTCAATAATCCACCTAAGCTATCATGCAGGTCCCTGGCGATTCTCATCCTTTCATTTTCTTGTCCTTCTATCATACTGCTGAGTGCCAATAGCTTATTGTTTTGTGTCAATTCTTTGATTTTCTTTTGTTGTAATACATTTTTGTATTTCAATTGATTTTTATAGAAAGCATATAATCCGATTAAAAAAAGCAGCAAAACAATTACCCCGATGAATAAAAGTGTCTGTTGTTTTTCTTTTTTTGACAATGAAGCTTTTATTTTTTCGCTTTGGTATTTGGCTTCCAAATCCAGAAGCGTTTCGTTTTTTTGATTTTCAATAACTCTCTCATAAACCCTCAAATATTCACCTTTGTAATGAAGCGCTTTTTCGTAATCTTCGTTTGTTTTATAATAATTGGAAACAGATCTTAGCAACAGAGATTTATCTCTTAGTGAATTAATGTTTGACAAAGCTGTTTCGGCCCTGTTCATGATGCTGTGCATTTCGGTTGTGTCTTTTAGATTTGCTTTTACATCGATCAGAAATCTTAAATTCAAATCTGCATCATAATTGTCGGGATGAATTTCTGTTGCTTTTTCAAGAAATGGCAATGCCTTTTGATAGGATTTTTGTCGAATGTACAAATTACCCAAATTGGCGTAAGCATCGTAGTCGTACTGTGTTTTTTTGGGGATATCAAGACTCTGAATGAGATATTTTTCGGCCACATCAAATTCTTCCAAAGAAGAATACACACTACCGAGATTGATTAAACATCTTTTCTGTAGTTCTTCATTGTTTTGTCGCTCAGCTTCTTTGAGTGCTTCCGAATAATAGGTTTTTGCTTTTTTGTAATTGTCGCTTGTGTGAAAAAGCACGCCAATTGTGTGAAAAATTTCGGAAGTATAGGCCAATTGGTGTTTTTTGCAAATTTCAAGTGCTTCGAAATAAATTACTGAAGCCTGTTCAGCATCTCCTTTGACAATTTCGTAAAAAAGCCCTTGAATCTCTTTTGCCTTCACAATTCCTGTATAAAACAACTTATCTTTAGAAAGTCTCAGAGCTTTGTCTGCAATTTCCAATGCTTTGTCATCGCCTTGGTTGATGTATTGCCAAGCAACATCTACATACAAATCCACGGCTATATTGATGTTTCCTTTCTTTTCCAATCGTTTGATATAATCCTCATAAAAAGCTTGGATTGCAAGACCGGAGGAGTCGTTTTGAAAAAGATAATGATATATTTCATCTTGAACGGTGTCGGGATGGTTCCGAATAAAGGTTTTCAGTTTTTCAAAATTCGCTTGAAA
>JAQVKJ010000209.1 GCA_028694715.1 Weeksellaceae bacterium
CACAGGAGGCATTGAGTTATGGCTTGGTGCCAGTCTCTCGGTTCGGTTGTGGTCAATCCACGCTGTTGGGCAGGAAATGACATGCATATCTGCTTCTTTTATCAGTTCGTAGAGTTCCATTCTGTATTTTTTGGGGTGTGCAGCCACTGAAATCGAGTGTACTGCAGAAACCTTGCCCTGCATTCCATGTTCTATGGTTTTTCTGGCCAATTGTTCGGTCTCGGTTTCCTCGTCTGTATTGAACTGATCTACATGCACATGCACCAGTTTTCCTTTTTCTTTTGCTGTACCGAGCAAAATGTCCAGATGTTCGTCTTCTCTGCCGAAATCTTTTGCGGGCAATCCACCGATAATGTCCACAAAATCTGCTGAATAATCAAACCAATAACGGGCTTTCGGGTCGATTACTCCCTTCAGAACTTGATTGGCAAAACGAATTTCAATGTCCTTTCCGTAGTTGTCTTTCAGTCGCTGTGCAGCTTTCATGGAACGGTCTTCAATCACCTCGTCCACATCTATAAAGGTACCGACTGCCTGCGCACCTTGTTCCAAAAAATGGTTGATGGCCCTTTCCATTCTGGCATAAATGTCATCCACCGACGAATTCCTTTTCATATCATCTACCAAATGCCATTTCTCTTTCAGGTAAGAATTGGTAAACGAGAAGGTTTCTTTTGTCAGTGAATAAGCTCTGTCCAGATGGGCGTGTGTGTTGACCCAGCCGCCTTTTTCCATAATTTTTTCGATGACTGCATCTTTGGGGCTCATATTGTTTAGCATAGAAATATTTTTTGACAAAAATAGGTATTTATTAATGAAAGCTGAAATCGGCAGTACAGATTTTCTGGATTTGTGATTCTTCTTATAGAAATGAATATCGTGAATGCAAAAAGGCAGAAAACGGTTTTGAATGTTCAAAATTTTGCTGCAATTTTATGAAAGCCGAATGAAACTATTTTATGTATTTTTGTTCGGTAAAATTGTCAGACATGAATATGGATTTGATTTGGACTATGCTCATAAATCTTCTGCCCGGAATTTTGATAGCGGTGGTTGCTTATTTTTTGATTGATAAATTCCTCAAGAATGAGACACTAAGACGAGAAATTGAAGTCAGAAAAATCAACAGCTCTCAGATTGCACCTCAGAGGTTGGCTGCTTATGAGAGACTCGCTTTGTTTTTGGAGAGAATCAAACCCACTGCTTTGGTGAGGAGAATTTCAGCAGAATCCACTGCAAAAAATTACGAAGTGATTTTGATTCGCACCATTCAGAACGAATGGGAACACAATCTCAGTCAACAGATTTATATCAATCCCGATACTTGGAAATTGATTTATTCGGCCAAGAATGCCACCCAGAATTTCATTAGAGAATGTAGCGTTGAACTCAGCGATGAGGCAACCGCAGCTCAGCTTCAGCAACAAATCATCAGCAAATCCATTGCAGAAGATTCGCCTTCCAACAATGCATTGCTCAAACTTCAGGTTGATATTCAGGGAAATCCTTAATTCGACCCATCAACCTGCTGGTCTGCCTGGGCCCGTTCTTTTTAGACCTTGGTCCTGTTCTCGAGATCTGGTATTGGTATCCCTGCTACTGGATTGTTGTCTTTGGCTCGGTGTGCGGGTGTTTGGAGCGGTCTTTCTATTTTCTTGCTCGGTCTGATTTTTTAAATCCTGCTGAGCTTTTTTTTCAGATTCTGATTCTGCGGCTCTCTCTTTCTTGACACCATTCAATAAATCCAAAATTTCCTGCGCTTTTTCGGCTTCCTCAGTGTTTTGATAAGCCACCGTGATGAGCTCAAGTGCATCGATGAAATCTTGCCTTCCTTCTGTTTGTCCAACTGCCAAGGCGTTGAGCAAAGCGAATTTAGCAATAATGATTTCGGTAGGATATTTTTCAATCGCAGTCAAGGTTCTGCTCTTGACCTGTTCGTATTCCTTTTCTTTGTATAGAAAATAAGTTTCTTCATAAAATGTCAGGGCCTCCTGGGTTGTAGGTGTGATATAATCAACTTCAGGATTCAGAATGTACTGTGCATAAATTGAATTGGGGTACTGGGTCAGTATAATGTTTTTATATTCCTCGGTCTTGGCTGTGTTGCCTGCCTTGTTGTTGATTCTGTATGTTTGGTAATATGCCTGAGCCAGCGTGCTTTCTTCTTTGGGAGGTGTGGAAATCAGATGTTCAAGTGTTTCAGTTGCTGTCCTTGCATTCTTAAACAAATCATAATAACCGATTCCGAGCGAAAGTTCGGCGGTGTCTCTCTGGATTTTGAGTTTATTTAACTCCGACTGTGAAGTAGGAATTTGTTCGAGATAAAAATCGAGTTCATATCTTCTCGGGCTCTGCAATTCTGTTTGTCCCAACAATTCTGCTTCCTTTTCTTCCAATGACATACTACCGGCTGCAGATACTCTCCAGTTATCAGCCAGTCTGACATTCCCCCATATTTGTTTGAAATCGTTTTGTCCTTGTGATTTTAGGTTGGTATTATAAAAATAAAATGTCCCGCTCCCACCTTCAAACGAAGAGCCAAATCCACCGCTACCCTTAGATTGAGTCATAAAGATGGTGGATTCTTCTTCCATTTCCTTGAGCCGTTTGGCGTCTTCTTGTTTGAGCTTTTCGATGTAATCTCCAAAGAACTTAGATTTTTCTTCGGGACTCATATGTGCGATTTTCAGAATACTGTCATTTTTTTTGACCAGATAATACTTTTGCATCAAAGTGTTGAGTGCAGTACTTCTTTCAGAGATTCTGTCTATGTCTTTCTGATAGGGTGCAATGGCAAGCGCACTGTCGTAATACGCAGCTGCATGTACATAACTTCCGTCATTAAATTCGAGGTCTGCGTAGCGCTCGTATGCCATGCCACGGATATAAGGGTCGGATTCGGGTCCTTTGAAACTTTCTTTCAGGTATTTTCTGGCTTCATCAAACTTTTCGGCCTTGATGGCAATGTCTCCAATGGCGTAATAAAATTCGTTTTTGCGGGAAAGATAATTTCCCTTTTTGGAAACATCCAGTAGGTGTTCCTTGTATGAATTATAACTGTTTCTTTGTGGATCAAAATTGGCTGCGATACCCAGTTGTGATTTCACTTCCATCTCGAATCCGGGTTTCATTTTGTAAACTTTTGTGTAGGCTTCACCTGCGCTGTTTTGTTCGCCGAGTAATGAATACAATTGTGCTTCAATAAAATAATAACGCGCCCTCCGTTTCTTGTTTTTGGAATGATCAATGGCTTCATCTAACACAGAAATCGCTTCTTGGTATTCTTTCTTTTTAATCAGATATTCGGCATAATATTTTGAAATATTTTCGGTGATTTTTTTTTTGTAACCACCGTCTTTGTACATTGTGGCCAGAATTTTCTCACCTTCGTATTCGTTTCCGATTTGCAAATTGGCAAGTGCTGTGAATAATCTGGCTTCGTGGGTGTATTTTTTGTGGTAAGGAAGTCTGTTTTGCACATAATTCAATGCTTCTAATGCTTCAAATCCTCTTCCTTTGTTGTATCTGGCTTTTCCGAGTACCAGGTATGCGTGGGTCATACCTTTGTTTCTTTCTTTTCCGTTGATCAGCATGGAATGTCTGTCAATGGCTTTGAGTGCTTTTTGTTCCACCAAATCTAATCCGCTGGCGGTTTGTCCACTTCCGCCTGCCCCCCCTTTGCCGGGTCTCATACTTGGTACCATTCCCTCAATAAAATCCTCGGTCAGGTCGTCTTCTTTGACTTCGGGTCTGGG
>JAQVKJ010000210.1 GCA_028694715.1 Weeksellaceae bacterium
TCTCGAAAATCAATTGTCGATGTTCAGAATGGATGAAGAAGAATTTGAAATCGCAAATTTCGTCATTGGAAATCTGGACGATGACGGATATCTGAGAAGAGATTTACAGGCAATTGCAAACGATTTGGCTTTTTCTCATAATATCTACACAGACAAAAATGAAATTGAACAACTACTGGTCAATTACATTCAGAGACTTGACCCTGTGGGTGTGGGTGCCAGAGATTTACAGGAATGTCTGAAGATTCAATTGAAAAATAAAAAACCGTTCTCCCAAGCAACTGAATTGGCACTTGATCTCATCAGTCGTTCGTTTGAAATGTTCACAAAAAAACATTACAAAAAACTGATGGAGAAATATGACATTTCTGAAGAGCAACTCAAAGAAGCGATTACAGAAATCGAAAAACTCAATCCCAAACCTGGTCGCTCCTATTCAGGCAATACAAAAACCATCGAACATATCACTCCTGATTTCACCATCAAAATCGTTGACGGTGAACTTGAATTGACACTGAACGGGAGAAATGTACCAGAACTCAGAGTGTCGAATGCCTATTCGGACATGTTGAGAACTTATAAGGTTACCGAAAAAAAATCGGAGGAACAGAAAAAAGCAGTCCTTTTTGTTAAACAAAAACTGGACGCAGCCAAGTGGTTCATCGATGCGGTAGAACAAAGAAGAAACACACTGATGTACACCATGCAAGCAATCATGGATTTTCAGAAAGAATATTTCCTAAGTGGCGACGAAACCAAAATCAAACCAATGATTCTGAAAGACATCGCTGACAAAATAGGAATGGATATTTCGACGGTTTCAAGGGTGGCAAATTCCAAATATGTAAATACCCCCTACGGTACTTTTCTAATCAAAGATTTGTTTTCTGAAAGTCTGACCAACGAAGAAGGCGAAGAAGTATCTACCCGTGAAATTAAAAGAATCCTTCAGGATGTAGTGGCAGAGGAAGACAAGAAAAAACCGATGACCGACGAAAAACTGATGGGCATCCTCAGGGAAAAAGGTTATCCGATTGCCAGAAGAACGATTGCAAAATACCGTGAACAACTAGGTATTCCGGTTGCCAGACTGAGAAAGGAAATCTAAATACAAATTCAGCACATCATCGTTCCAAAGAAAAAGCACAATCTTGAATAGATATTCAAAGAATTAAAATAAAAAAACCGCCTCTTACGAAGCGGTTTTTGCTTACACAGAATTCCTTTTATTTTACAATTGTTAATTCATTAATGATATGTGTCGCATTGGCGTATTTATCAATGATAAACAACACATAGCGAATGTCAACAGAAATGGTTCTTTGAAGTTCGGGGTCAAAAATCACATCACCGGCCATGGCTTCAATATTTCCGTCAAAAGCGATACCGATGAGTTCGCCGTTTCCGTTCATCACAGGCGAACCGGAGTTACCACCTGTAATGTCCAAATCAGAAAGGAAATTTACCCAAAGTTCACCGTTTTTGTCTGCATATTGTCCGTAATCCTTTTTGTTGTACAAATCAATTAATTTTTGCGGATTTTCAAATTCATCATCACCCGGCTTGTGTTTGGCGATGGTGCCCTTCAGCGTGGTGTAATAGTTATACTTTGCGTCGTTCACCTTTCCTTTGCCAAGTGGCAAATCGCGAATAGACCCATATGTGAGACGGAGAGTGCTGTTGGCATCCGGGTACTCAATGGTGGTCAGACCCGATTCTCTCAAACCTTCGACCAATAGACGGAAAGCCCCTGAATACGCATCGTTCAATGCCTTTTCTTCCGGTGTTTCGTTTCTGTATTTGTCGAGTATATCGTTTGATAATTTAAACAATTCATCATTTGTAAGCAAAGTCAAATCAGGTTTTTCCAGAAAAGCATTCAGTTTTTCTTTACTTGTGAAAATACTCGATTTGAAAGCATTGTCAATGTATTTTGAAAAGTCGCCATTGTGCTGATTCCCAATCTGTTCCACATACGGAGCCAGACCGCCTGCTTTGCCTTTTGCATAATACAGATTGAGCATTTTTACGAAAATCTCTTCCTCGAGCGGCATATAAATATCGCTAAACGAAGACTCAATCATACTTTGAAGTGATTTTTTTATTTCTGTCTTTTCTGCTTCATTTTCAGAAGCTACATATTGTTGTAATCCCATCCCCAACCTAAAGGGAGAAGTAGAAAATGAAGCAGCTCTCAACAAGTTGATGAGATAATTCTGGGTCCTCGCCCGCTCGTTTGTGTTTTTGTAATAGTGGTTCAGAATTTCAATCACATCACCGTACTTGGCTTTGCGAGAAGCCTGATTCGCCCATTTGTCGAATTTTTCTTCAACCGCTCTTTTGGATTCTACTGTTCTGTGTTCTTTGAGAGCGACAATCATTCCGCCACGGTTTTTCCAGTAATTTGCTATTCCCGCATATTTTGAAGCATAATCGAGTTTTATTTTCTGGTCATTGTCCATGTATTTTTTCAATACATCCATCGCTGACTTTGATCCCTCAACCCAAGCGGGATAAGCGTATTCAACATTCTGTTCAACACCGCCAGAGGGCATCCAGCGATTGGTTCTTCCCGGATAACCCATGATCATCGCAAAATCACCTTCCTCATAACCTTTCAGACTAATCGGTAAATGGTATTTGGGTTTCATTGGAATATTGTCCGGCGAATAATCAGCAGGATTACCGTCCTTATCGGTATAAACCCTAAACAAAGAAAAATCTCCGGTGTGTCGTGGCCATTCCCAGTTGTCTGTGTCTCCACCGAATTTCCCAATAGAATTGGGCGGCGTTCCCACCAATCGAACATCTTGAAAATCCTGATATACAAAGTAGTAATATTCATTGCCCTGATAAAAAGAACGAACCGATACCACAAATTTTCCGCCTTCATTGTTTTCTTTTTCGATTTTAGCAATTTCTGCATTGATGGCTGAGTTTCTTTCGTCCTCGGTCATGCTGTCATTCAGCTGCGATAGAATTCTATCGGTCACCACATCCATTCTGACAAAAAATCGAACTTTCAGATTGTTGGGTTTCAATTCACGGGTCTTGTCTTTGGCCCAGTAACCATGGGTCAGATAATCTGCTTCAGGAGTCGAAAGCTCTGCAATCGCACCGTAGCCGCAGTGATGATTGGTCAGTACCAAACCACTGTCTGAAATAATTTCTGCAGTGCAACCGCCACCGAATTGCACGATGGCATCTTTCATACTGCTGCTGTTGATACTGTATATATCTTCAGCAGTCAATTTATAGCCTTTCTTCTGCATGTCTTCGATGTTCTTACCTATGAACATCAAAAACCACATTCCTTCGTCAGCTTTCACTTTTTGTGAAGGCCCTATCAGCAAGGCTGCACTCGCAATGATTAAGAGAATTTTCTTCATTTTTAATTTTTTATTGATTAATGATCTGTTTGGCTGTGCCACAACTCCACAAAAGTAATGTTTATTTTCAAAAAATATGTGTCCAAATTGTTATCTCAATTCGTCCATAGGCTTTTATCCGTTTTGATGAATGATTTGTTCCATTCGTTCAATGATGTCATCATGCGTCTGCTGTCGTGTATCAATGAAGCTGTTGGAATTTCCATAGGGTTCGTACATAGAGATGGAAGTCACCGAAAAAAGACCGATGGTGGGCGTCAGTGAAGCGCAACTCAGATGCATCATCCCCGAATCTGCCGCAACGATGAGTTTGCAATTAGACATCACAGCAGCAATTTCTCTGATGTCTTTG
>JAQVKJ010000211.1 GCA_028694715.1 Weeksellaceae bacterium
ATGAGAACCTGCCTCTGCGTGGTTTCTTGGTCTGTCCCGAATGTGGTCGCAACCTGACAGGTAGTGCTTCCAAAGGTCGAACAAACCGTTATTATTACTATCATTGCGTTTCTTCCTGTGGCTTCCGTCAAAAAGCCGAATTAGCCAATGATATTTTTGAAAAGAGTATGCGTCAGTTTGCATTAAACGGTTCTGCTCAAATTGTGAAAAAACTATTGTTGGACAACTACAAGAAATTCGTGAATAACCCATTTGACGAAAAGAAACAGATTGCACAGGAAATAGATAAACTGAATGCAAGGTTGTCAGTAGCACGCAACAAACTGCTATCTGAAATTATTGATGATGAGGAATACCTCGAAATCAAAGATGAGTGTAGGAAACAAATCGAGAGTTTGGAAGAACAGTTGAGCAAGGACGGTTCTGATGCCAAGAAAATCAACATTGATAAGTCTCTAGACAGGGCTTTAAAGTACATAGAAAACATCCCGAAACTGTACAGCAAAGGCGAAATCAACACAAGGAGAGGTATAATTGGTTCGATATTCCCTGAAAAATTGGAATTTGACGGAAAAACTTATCGAACCACCCGAATGAACGTAATCGCAAACTATATCTTTCAGATAAACAACGGATTACTCCAAAAAAAGAACAGGACAAACGAAAATAAATTTCATTTGTCCTGTTTAGTAGCGGGAACAGGACTCGAACCTGTGACCTTCGGGTTATGAGCCCGACGAGCTACCTACTGCTCCATCCCGCGATTTGGACTGCAAATATACAAACTTTCTATTCAACTACCAAATTTCAAGCCAATACGGGTGGATGATTTTCTATAAAGTTGACCACCAGATCAGGATCGTCGGTCAGATAAAGCAATTCCTTGTATTTTCTGCCCACAGCCAACTGATGTAGCACCGAATAAAGTGCGGTGTCTTCAATATATCTCTTCTTTCCCAGAAATACCATGGGACTGTGGAATCCGGTGGTACCGTAATGATTTTGTGCTGCTTCCTGAAAAATTTCCTGGGTGGTGCCTGCGCTCCCCGGAGCATAAACAATACCGTGGATACAAATCGTTATCAGAGTGTCCTCACGGATGCTGTTTGAAAAATATTTGGCGATGTGGCAAGCAAACAAATTGGAAGGTTCATGTCCATAAAACCAAGTCGGAATGGCAAGGCTTTCCTTGCCTGCCGGGAATTTTCCCAAAACGGATTTGGCAACTTCAAAATAATTGGGGCACATATAATCCAACTGACCCGCTTCTTCGTATTCGAGTTCAGAAAGTTCGGTGATGGCGTCTATCAGCTCTTCTTCGCTGTAATTCCCAAAATAGGCCCCCAGATTGGCCGCCTCCATGATGCCTGGTCCACCACCCGTTGCAACAAAATAACCCAATTCTGAAAATTGTCTTGCTGCAATGGCGACCTTGATGTAATATTCCGAGCCTCTCCGCGTGGAATGCCCGCCCATAAAGCCCACAATCTTTTTTTTGGTCATCCCCGATTCGTCAAACTCAATGATGTTCCGTAGAGCGACATCAATGGAATAATCGTGAATCCGCTCTGCCATGGCTTCTTCCATCGGCGGATTGTATCTGTTCTTCATGAAATGTTTGTAAATTTTGAAATCTACAGTATCCCCTACTTTATCAGAAACTGGTTCCAACAGTTCCTGCCATGTGTATAAAGAAGTTCTGTGCGGGACATAAGGAAGCTTTGAAAACCGTGGATAAACCACAGCTCCATTGCTGATAAGATAAATTGCATCTTCTTTTCGGAATTTACAGCCCAAAAAAGTAGAGCCTTTTACTTTTAGTTTTTTCCAGTCGATGTCATCTTGTTTGAAATCTAGGTTTTGAATAACTTTACCTTTCAAATTGCCGGTTTCGAAAACAATGGTGTTCCATTGGGTTTTGGATTGGACCAGATTGGTGATTTTTCTTATGGACATATGTCAATGCTTTTGTTCGGCTTAAATTTATGACAAAATTCAATGATGGTTGAAATCGGAGTTCACTCCGTCGCAGCTTGTACAGTTTGAATTCATTTTCTATAGTTTTTTTACGCCACTTGATTTTGGATTGATTACCAGTTCAATGCATTTAAAAATTCTCCAAATCATTCACGACCAATCTGTCTGACGCATTGGCTAAGTTTCTTTGCATGTGGTTTTAATTATCATTGTCTGATGCTTATCTTTGCAGGCAAATCAAAAACAAATGAGCGGATTTATACAGGAATTGCAATGGAGAGGAATGATACACAACATCATGCCGGGCACCGAGGAACAACTGGAAAAGGAAATGACCACTGGTTATTGTGGTTTTGACCCAACCGCCGATTCACTCCATGTGGGCAGTCTTGTACCCATCATTTTGCTCATGCATTTTCAAAGGCACGGTCACAAACCGATTGCTTTGGTGGGCGGCGCGACAGGTATGATCGGTGACCCTACTGGTAAGTCTGTAGAAAGAAATCTGCTCGACCCGGAGACACTCAACCGTTATGTGGAAGGTATCCGTTCACAATTAGAGAGATTTCTTGATTTTGACGAGCAGAAAACCAATGCTGCTTTGTTGCTCAACAATTACGAGTGGATGAAGGATTTCAGTTTTCTTGATTTTGCCAGGAATGTCGGAAAACACATCACAGTCAATTATATGATGTCCAAAGATTCAGTAAAAAAAAGGCTGAGTGAAGATTCTGCGGTAGGCATGTCTTTTACCGAATTCACCTATCAGTTGTTGCAGGCTTATGATTTTCTTTATCTGTACAAAAACTTGAATGTGAAAATTCAATTTGGCGGTTCAGATCAATGGGGAAATATCACTACCGGCACTGAGTTGATCAGACGAATTGAACAAGGCGAAGCCTATGCATTTACCTGTCCGCTTACTACTAAGGCGGATGGAAATAAATTCGGAAAAAGCGAAGGTGGTGAGAATATATGGCTGGACAAAAACAGGACTTCTCCCTATAAGTTCTATCAGTTTTGGCTGAATCAATCGGACAGCGATTCAGAAAAATATATTAAAATCTACACTTTCCTTTCTCGTGATGAAATTGAACAATTGATTGAGGAGCACAAATCAGCACCCCATTTGAGGAAGCTCCAGAAAAGACTGGCGCAGGAAGTGACCGAAATGGTACACGGCAGTGAGGAACTGGACAATGCTGTCAGGGCCTCGGAAGTTTTGTTTGGGAAATCTACTGCCGATGATCTGAAATCACTAAGTGCGGATACTTTTATGGCTGTTTTTGAAGGCGTACCTCAATCGTTGGTTTCTGTCGCCGATCTAAATGCAAGAATTAATATAGTGGATATTTTGACAGAAAGCGGTTTTTTGAGTTCAAAAGCAGAAGCGAGACGGGATTTGAAGGCCAATTCAATTTCGGTTAACAAAGAAAAGGTGACCGATGATTATAAGCTGTCAACCAATGATTTAATCGCAGAGAAATACATTTTACTGCAAAAAGGAAAGAAGAATTATTTTATTTTGATTGCAGAATGAAATCTCTGAAAATCATCCGTTGATATTTCCGGTAGTTTCACTCACTGCATTCATTTTCTTTTCTTCCAGTTTTTCTTTAAGATTGATTTCGTTGGTGGTCATCTTCAGATTTCCGCTGTATTTACCGCCCATCTCAACAGAGAAACGGTTGACCAACAGATTGCCCTGAAGCTTTCCTGTTTCCATGATGTA
>JAQVKJ010000005.1:0-11871 GCA_028694715.1 Weeksellaceae bacterium
TTTCAAAAACCGCATAACAAGTTTCATCGGGTGTAAATGTATAGGTATATGTTCCCGGTGTTGTTGTATCGATGACTGCTGGCGACCAACTTCCGTTCACATTCGGGCTCGGGTCGGGTAAGGGCGGTGGTGTATCACCTTCGCAAATCGGTTCAATTGGATTAAATGTCAGGTCTATCATTGGGAGAATTACCACCTCTACCTCAGCGGTTTGTGTCACACACTGTCCGGGGTCGGGAGTAAAGGTATAAACCTGAGTATTGAAAGGGTCAAAAGCGGGTGTCCAAGTACCAGTGGCTCCTTCTATGGAGATAGGTGGCAAAGGATTTGGCATGTCTGGGCACTGAGGTGGAATAGGGGCAAAAGTAGGTTCATCGCTTGGGGGCAAACATGGTCCCACGATGATGGGCTGTCTTTCGCAACCTTCTCCCTCTGGGCAGCAGGAAGCATAGAAAATCATTCCTTGCGGACAGGCTTGTCCGGGAGGATCATAATAAAATGGGGAACCCGTTCCAATCATTGTACCACCTGAGGCAGATGTCCACCAGCTTACATCCTCTCCTGTGCCACATTCGGCTTCGAGTACAGCGATGTAGTTGTATTCTGCGCCTCCATTGATGCACTCTGTAATTACTTCGGTATTTTCAGGACCTGAGGCATAAAGCGGAATTTCCGAAGCGATGGTGTTGATAGAGAATGAGACTGAATTGTCTTGGGTATCCGCAATGGACCAGCATCCCGTATTTCCATCTGAGCTACCTTTCAGGGAAAAATAGGTTGTTTCCGTATCTATACGGCTGTTGCAGAAAGTCATATCAAAACCAATTGAAAAATTGGTGTAACAATCCAAAGACGAGTGCCCATAATTGTTGGCCGGATTTCCGTCATTGTTAGGGTTTGAGCCACAACAAGAGTTGGAATTAGTCCCATCATAATAAAAACCGACACCTCCCGTATCACCTGCAGAACAAGGGGCTCCGGTACAACTTAATTGTGGGATCCAACCGGCAGGAAGATTCACATTCGCAACTGTTATATTTTCACCTTCCGGAAAAAAGAAACCGTGTACCCAATTGGCACCGGGCTGGTCGTATCTCAGATTTGACATTGTGACTCTCAATGTAGTAAATCCACAAGGGTCAATGATTTTTAAATCACCGTCTTCTACTATACTTCCATCCGAAGTAATCATTTCTGCGGTGATGATAGGTGTACTTCCACAAGTGGCAAAATTCCCTGTCCGGGTTATATTTCCCACTGTAACAAAATTACTTTGAGACAAGCCAAATACTGATGTTAGCAGGGTCAATATGAAAAAGTAGTTTTTTAACATTTAGTAAATTTTTCGTGTTAATTAATTACTAATGAGACAAATTTTTTAAATAATTCTGCAGAATCGGTAGAATCGGTTTATAATTCTCGTTCGAGCTGTTGAGATAATGTTCGCATATAAACTTTTTATCATTGGGACTGATTCGCTCATTATAAATCACCTTCAACACAGAAGCTCTCATGTATGTTAGTTTCGTATGGACGATTGGTTCATCCTGAACTGCATTCAAGTGGTTGACAACTTCAACAGGAAGCTCAACCTCTTCGCTGTTAGAAATCAAAAAATGCAAACGGTCAATTAATTCATTTCCCTGAAAGGATTTTGAAGGATCAAACTCCAGATAATTCTGATGCTGAGAAGTTGAATTGAAGTCTTGCGAATAACCAACGACCGATATCAACAGCAAAGGAACAAACACCCACAAATTATTGATTCTCATCTCCAATGTGTTAATTATTGATTTGAACATAGTATTAATTTAAAAAAATAGAAAATAACCCGACTGATTAAAACAATCAAATATAAAAATTTATTGTCATTAATTGAATTGAACCACAAAAAAATAATCCGGCGATTGCTCGGCCGGATCATTTTGGAAACTGTTAAAACTATTTACTAGATTATCTGTGCGGTGCTCCTCCAGTGCTTTTTTCCAAGTCTGTATTGAAAATTTTCACCTTGTCCCCTTTTTTAAGTCCACCGAGTACTTGTGTATAAACGCCGTCAGAGATTCCCAGTTCAATGATTTTTTTCTGATAGACAGGTTGTTCATAATCTTCGGTTCCGGGTTTGAGTACTTCCACGAAGGGCTCTCCGTTGTCGTCAAATCGGACATGGGCGGTTTCTATGGCCAGTGCATCTTTGGCTTCTGACAGAATCACTTCTGCATTGGCACTGTAATTGGCCCTGAGAAAAATGTCTTCTTTGAGTTGCACATCTGCTTTGATTTCAAACTGCACTATGCCACTATTGTCTGCTCCGGAGGGTGAAATAAAACTGAGAATGCCTTCAAATTTTTCATCCGGCAAAGCTCCAATGGTCACTGCGATTGGCATACCTTCCTTTAGTTTACCAACATCGGCTTCATCCGCATTTCCTTCAAAAATCATTTGTTTCACATCGGCCATGGTGGCAATGGTGGTTCCCACACTAAAATTGTTAATTTCCTGCACCATATTACCGATTTCGACCGGGATGGTGAGAATCATGCCCGAAATGGTGGCGCGAATCTGTGTGGTCGCATAACTTTCCAGTCCGGGAGCCACGCCGGTTTGTGCGAGTTTATAATTGGCTTGTGCGTCTTTCAGGTTTTGTTGTGCAATCTGATAGCTCATCAATGCATTGTCGTATTCCTGTTTGGGTACGACTCCTTGTTCATAAAGCGATTTTGTACGATTGAACTGAATTTCTTCGTTGTTGAGTGTGATTTTTGCCGAATTGATTTGCTGTTGGGCTGCATTCAGGCTGCTCACACTCGGTATGACTCTGAGTGTGGCAATTAAATCACCGGCATTGACCACATCTCCTTCTTTGACATGAATTTGAGCAATCACACCTGAAATATTGGGTTTGATTTCAATCAATTCCCTGGGTTTGACCGAGCCCGTGGCCACTGCTTTGGTCACAATGTCTCGTGTGCCGATTTCTGCAGTATCAAACTTGTCGAGTGTTTTTGTACTGGTTTTATACATATATCCAACGGCCAAAATAACAGCCAATATGAATCCGAGTATCAGTAGAATCTTCAATCCTTTTTTCATTGCTCAATTAAATTTTATTCGTCCCTCAGCGCATCAATGGGTTTGATTGCTATTGCTCTCTGCGCCGGAATCATTCCGGCAATCATTGCCATAATTATCATAATTAGTAGTGCAACACCCAGAGTTGTTACATCAACTGAAGCATTTATAAACGGAAAACTGTTTTCGTTGCCCGAAACCACAAAAACATTGATGATGTATAGTACAAAAGATGCACCCACTATGCCCGAAAGCCCCGCTATGGTCGTCAAAACAATGGATTCGAGCAGTATTTGAGAACGGATTTGAGAAGGCACTGCTCCCAAAGCTCGGCGAATACCAAATTCCTTGGTTCGTTCAGAAACCGTAATCAGCAAAATACTCGCAATGGCAATCACTCCCGAGAACAGGGTCAATGCTCCCACCACAATGGCGAGCAATTGTAAGCCTTTCATGAAGGAGTACATTTTGTTCAAATTTTCACCAAGATTGAATCCACCGATCGCCTGTGTATCGTCGGGAGAAACTGTTTTTCTCTCCTTGAGGAAGCTTTTGACTTGCTGTTCAAAAGCCACAATGTCCACATTGTCGTATGCGTTGATGATGGCAAAACCAACCACCCCTTTTCGGTTGTACACCTGTTGAAAGGTGGAAAAAGGGATATGTATGTCTGTAGATCTCCCGAAAGAAATCGCACTTTCTCCATACACACCTATGACGGTGTACATGCCATCTCCAATCTGAATCATTTCTCCGACAGGTTGGGCATTGGGTCCAAACACCTCTGTGGAATTGTCTTTGCCAATGACACAGACTTTTCGGCTGTATTTAATGTCGTCTTGGTTAATAAATCTTCCTTGGACTATGGGTTTGGGAAACATTTCGTTCTGTTCGGGATAATCACCTACTACCGAATAATTGTTTGGTTTTCCGGCATACTGTATGATGACATTGGGCTGCATACTCCTTGGGGCGATTTTTCGGATTTGCGGAAAATTCTGTTTGAGCGCATCCAAATCTTCGATTTTCAATTCGAGTACTCTTCCCCTTTGATAGCCTTCGTAGGGAACGGCTGTCTGTCCCATCCAAACAAAGAGGCTATTGGTGGCTGCATTTCCGAAGAGTTTGTCAAAACCGTTTTGCACTCCCCTTGACGAACCGAGCAAAGCGACAAACAAAAACATTCCCCAAGCCACGCCAATCATTGTAAGCATGGTCCTCAGCTTGTTTTTCCGTATGGCCGCATAGACTTCGGCCCAGGCGTCTGTATTGAATATTATCGGTTTCATCATTCGTCTCTTAGTGCATCAATGGGTTTAATTTTCGCGGCATATCTGGCTGGAATAAATCCTGCCAGAAAACCAGCAACGAACAAAATCACACAGGCCAAAATCAGTGAACCACTGCTCACTCCGGGATTGTAAATAAAATAATCCGCCAGTCCTTCATTGATATTTTCGACCAACACAGTGGCGGTCATTATGCCGATTACACCAAACAAAAGGGTGATGACCACCGCTTCTTGCATCACCAACGAGATGATGTTATATGGAGTGGCACCCAGTGCCTTTCTGATACCGATTTCTTTGGTTCTTTCTTTCACGCTGAACACCATAATGTTGCCAATACTGACCACGCCAGCAATCAGGCTGCCTCCGCCTATGACAAAAACGATGATGGTAAGTACAAAAAAGAAAGCATTGGTATTGCTCATCTGTTCGGAGGAATCCCAAATTCTGATGCCGCTTTGGTCGTCCGGACTGATGTTGTGTCTGGATTTTAAATCGCTTTTTAGGTCGTTTGAAAAGCGGGAGAGTTCGTCTGTTGACATTCCGTCATTGGGAGTGATGGTAATGCTCGGCAATTCATCTGTACCATAAATGATTTGCAGGGTGGTAATCGGCACATAAATTCCTCTTTCTTCTCGATCATCGTTGGTATTAGTAGCAAATACGCCGATGATTTCGTACATGCCAGAGCCGATATTGATGAATTGACCGATGACATCTTCTCCTTTCATCAGGTCGCTGACCACCATGCGGCCGATGACGGCAGTTTTTCGTTGTTCTTTTGTATCCTCTCTACTAAAAAAGCGGCCTTTTTCCATTCGGATATTCGTCATATCAAAATAATCGTGACTGACACCGGTCACCGAATACGAACCTGACTCACCTCCGTATTTTACCATCAATGATTGGCTGTATTCACCACTGATGTATTTTATTTTGTCGGAATAATTTTCTGTAATATAATCCAAATCCCTGTTCTTCAGTATGATTTGTCTTCCTTTCTGATAGCCTCCAAAAGATTCGGTGGTTCGGGTACCGAAAATGTACATGTTCATTGCACCTGCCTGAAAAAATTCTTTCTGGAAGCCATTTTGCAAACCGTTGCCCATGCCAAAAAGCACTATAAAGACAAACAAAGCCAGTGAAATGGTAAGGCCGGACAACATCGTCCGGAGTTTGTTGCTTGCTATGGAGGCCCCTATTTCTCGCCAGCGATCAATATCAAACACAACTATACATTTTATTAATCATAACCTGACCTGTTCAATGCGTTCATCGCTCATTATCATTCCGTCTTTGAGACGGACGATTCTTTTACACATACGCGCAATTTCGTCTTCATGGGTCACCATCAGTATGGTTTTTCCTTCATCATTGATTTCCTGAATCAGCTTGATGACTTCGGCTGAAGTTTTTGAATCGAGTGCCCCTGTGGGTTCGTCGGCCAGCAGCAGTTTGGGCTTTGCCGCCAGTGCTCTGGCGATAGCCACTCTTTGTTTTTGTCCGCCCGAAAGTTCATTCGGCATATGTGCTGCCCAGTTGGTCAGCCCCACCCTTTCCAGGTATTGCATTGCAATCTTGGAACGATTTTTTCGGCTTACATTCTGATAATACAAGGGCAAGGCTACATTTTCAACCACATTTTTAAAACTAATTAGGTTGTAGGACTGAAAAATAAATCCCAAAAATTTGTTTCTGTAATTGGCTGCTTTCTTTTCATTGAGTTTCTCAATTTTCACTCCATCCAATTCATACAGACCTGAATCATGGGTATCGAGCATGCCGATGATATTCAGCAGTGTAGATTTACCCGAACCCGAAGCACCCATGATGGCAACAAATTCACCTTCTTCAACATCTAAATTGATGCCCTTTAGCACATGCAGATAATTGATGCCCATCTTGTACGACTTGTTCAAATCACGAATTTTTATCATTTGGTCCTTCGAGTTAAAAAACTATTACATTGGTCAAACTTTTGACCAAAAAGTTACAGTTGGTGATGAATTTAATTATATTTGATTTGATATGAATAAGAAAATTTTGATTTACGGGATTTGTTTCCCTCTGCTATCCTTTGTGATGTTCGGTTGCAAGGACGATGATTCCACGCTTTGTTTCTCGCCTCCCACTTCAGTAATTTTTGGATTTTTGGATTCTGAGGGTAACAACTTGATTGAAAATGGTAGCTTGAAACTCAGTGATATCAAAATCAAAGAAATTATTGATGAAGAGAATGAATTAGTTGTGGAATTTTCGTTGAGGGAGGATTACCGAATCTCGTTGAATAACATTGGATGGTACGATGGCATTAAAAACTACACTTTCAGCTCACCATTGATTGAATTTGGTTTCATTGTTAAATCCTCTGAAATCACGGGAGATTGTTCGGGATACAAAATAGAAGAAATTGATTTTGTAGGTATGACTCCTGTGTTGGGTGACTATGGTGTATTCGAGTTCATTGTTCCATAATATCATTCATAGGAGAGCAGGCATTGTATTTCGTAACTATACTGCAACAGTCTTTGTTTGCCGCCCAATGAGACGAGTTCTGCTATGAAACTGAACTGAGCGGGTACACCCCCACACTTTTTAATCAGTTTTGCGGTTGCTTGGGCTGTACCCCCGGTAGCAAGTACATCGTCGTGAATCAAAAATCTCATACCGTCTTTGATGTAGGCTGGTTGAACTTCTATGGTTGCTTCGCCATATTCCAAACGATAGGATTCGGACACTGTGGGGGGAGGAAGTTTTCCGGTCTTTCTGATGAGTACAAATGGCAATCCCAGCTTTTGGGCAATCAATAAACCAAACAAAAATCCACGGCTTTCGATGCCACAGACGGCGTCCACTTTTCCTTGACTGTATGTTGCAAATACGGTGGCGATTTCATTCACCAGCGGCGGATTCTGAAATAGGGTTGAGATGTCTTTGAATTGTATGCCGGGTGAAGGGAAATCGGGAACTCTGCCTATGTTCTCGTCGATTAGTTGGGTGAATGTATCCATGAGTTACTTTTTTGTTTGTAGCAAATCTATAAAAACATCTCATGAATCCAACAAAAAAGACCGCCCTAACAGACGGTCTTCATTGATTCTTTATTCTTTAGAAGTTATTTCTTAAGAATTTTATGGTTTTGTGTTTTGCCATCGATGGTTACACTCATGATGTATAGACCAGGCTGGAATTTTGACAAGTTAAAGTCTGCAGAAACTGCATCTACATTAGCACTTTGAACTTTCTGTCCAATAATATTGTAGAATACAACTGACTGAATGTTCTTATCGGCTTTCAATGAGATGGTTTCTCTAACCGGGTTTGGATAATAGCTGAAACCTGATACTGATTGGTCAGATACACCCATTGTAGGATCGTTAGGTGCAGAAGACCATCCAATCTGCATAAGTGCACCTGATCTTGTGAATGCACCAATCATGGTTCCTGAACCGTCAAAGGTATCGATTCTCCACCATTCAGCTTGGAATGAACCGTTGTTGAATGCAGACAGATAAACGGCGTCATCGTCTCCTTTTATCCAAGTACCTCCTTGTCCGTAATTTGCATCAAAAGGAAGTGGTCCGATAAATGTTGAAGCACCGGTTTCCAAATCAACTGCATAGAAAGCATCTTCCACCAAGTCATGGGTATAAGCTGCTCCATCACCGTTAATCATCAATGAAATTGAACCGGGGTTGTTAGTCATCCCGATATTGGTAGCAGAAAGTCCATCGATATCAATTTTGAAGAGGAAAGTTTGTGACAAATCTGAAGCAATTGCATACAATTCACCATCCACAGGGTTGAACTCAGCACCTACCCATGTTGAGGCACCTGCTCCGTCTGGTGTTATTGTGCCCAACAGCGTGTAAACACCTGTAGCAACATCCACTTCATAAAACAGACTGTCGTTTGACAGTACATAAGCAGTACTGTGGTCGTTTGGATCTATTGAACCTGCATTTTCAAAGTTACCGCTTGAACCAATTGGTGATAATCCGATGTCAGTGAAATCTGAAGTATCAGCTGGGTCAAAGCTAAGGAACATTGTTGCTGCATTGTCCACACCATAAGCTATTGAAGCACTTGAACCTCCTGGCTCATCGTCTCCAATGATGTTGAAAATAAAGGTTCTGTCTCCTAAGCCCAAATCTGAGAAAGGCAAGGGTGTGTTTGCATCGCACTCAGCAGCCATAATGTAGCTACCACCTGTAAAGGCATCTTGGGTTACACCCATTCTGGTATAATTTGATTCGGTTCCGTCATCGATTAGCACCAACTCCATTACCAATGATTTTCCAGCTGCGATTTGTGCAGCCAAAGGCACATTGACAATAGTGAATGCATCAGCATTGGTCGCATCGTAAACTGCAGTTCCAACCAATGTCATGGTTTCCCATACTCCAGGGAAATCACTTGCATTGTCTATTTCGTAGATATTAACAGTTACAGGGAATCCTGTAGTTGTTAGCACATCATCAAAAGCAAATTCAACTGCGGTGATTTCTAACCCATTGGTAATACCGAAATCTCCAGGCAGATCAAAAGGCTGGTACAGATTGTTGTCTCTGAATGCAACCCCTGTTAGCGCACATGCGATACCTGCACCCATTGCAATGTTCTGTGTTGGCGCATGAGTCAAAAAGACAGGAGCGAACTCCGAATTCGGGCTAAAGTGTTGATTCAGCATTCTTTGTTCCCAAGGAGAGAAATATTCATTAACATCTCCTAGTGAATTGCCTATGCTTTCCACACGATTCAAAAGGTCTTGGATGGTCACAGGCGAATTGTTTGAATTCACAGTACCATCACCAACAAATGTGCTTTGAGCCATCAATCCCAGCGAACCGAAACAAATGACAAAAGAAAGGATAAATTTCTTCATAAATTTCAAATTTAAATGTTAAGTATGTATTAATTAATTATTTGAGCAAATCTATACAAATTAATTTGAATTGCTGATAAAAAACTCTAAAAATTTTAAACCTCTTTATAGGCATGGATTCTTAAGGTGTATAAACAATAAATTTCGATGAAAAAACAGCTATGTATTTCTTTAATTAATTCAAATTAATATTAACATTATCCTCTGAAATTATTAGGACAACCAAACCGCCGACAATACAATGAAAAAAATAAAATAAACACAAAAAAGCCGTTGTACTTATACAACGGCTTTTTTGATTGTGGTCCCACCTGGGCTCGAACCAGGGACCCTCAGATTATGAGTCTGATGCTCTAACCAGCTGAGCTATAGGACCAGAAGAACAAACTTCAAAGGGTTCTTCTTTGTCTTTTTTTTAGGGACTGCAATTTTACAACAATTGCATCAATTCTACAAACTAATTTTGCAGTGCATTCAGCAAGTTTGGCTAAAACCCAAAAACACTTTAAAGAAAAAAGGCTTAATTTTGCATTATCAAATCATCTTGCTTTGGAAACAAATCGTCAAAAAAAAGTCGCCAATATTTTTCAGGAAGAACTTGCCGAAATTTTCAGAAAAGTATCCAGAGAATCTTTTCAGGGAACACTACTGACTGTTACCTCTGTCTGGGTATCGCCCGATTTGTCTGTGTCAAAGGTGTATCTGAGCATTTTCCCTAATAAAAACCAAAAGGAAATCATTGAGAAAATCAAAGAAAAAGCGCCTTATTATCGTTCGCTGATGGCAAAAACGGCAGCCAAAAACATGCGTACCACTCCCGAGTTTCTCTTTTATTTAGATACTACGCTTGAGGACACTGAAAAAATCGAAAAGGCGCTCAGAGGCGAAGGCAACAATCCCATATTGTAGATGAACAAAGTCTCATTTTATATAGCAAAAAGGTACAACACCTATACGCTGCTCATTAGCATGGCACTGATTACCATTGCTGCTTTGCTGACTGGTACTTTAATATATATGACCAACACTTCGGCTGGAATTTTCAAAATTATACTCTATCGAGATACTGTCATCGGAATAAACCAACAGTTGATAATTTATGCGCTGAGTTTCTTATATATACTGATTCAGATGCTGTTGATCTATCTGCTGTTTCAGCGTTTATTCAAAAAATTAAAACCTGGTTCAAAGCTACCCGTCAGTCTTTTGATTGCTGCTTTGTGTGCCGTACTGGTGGCCGTGATTTATCTGTCGGGAACCCAAACAGGTTTATGGGCAATTGTTTCGCTGATACTGATTTCCACTTCCTTGCTATCGTTGATTATCGGTTTGCTTTCTTTTTTGTTCTCGAGAAGAAAAATCACAGGGGTCAACATCATTACTTCCATTGCGGTATTTGCGATTACGATTGCCAGCTGTGCGCTTTTCATCATCCTCTCAGTTTTTTCAGGACTCGAAAAAATGAACATTCGACTTTTCACCAATGTGAATCCTGATTTAAAAATCTCTTCGGTCAAAGGAAAAACATTGGCCAACATCGATGAAATCACCCACTTGCTCGACAAGGATGAGCAAATCGAAACCTATGCAAAGGTGATTGAAGAAAAAGTTTCGGTTGAATTCAACGACAAACAGGACATCGCTTACATCAAAGGAATTGACCGGAATTACAAAGAGGTTGTCAAAATTGACACCGCTGTAGTGTTCGGGAGTTACTTCGATTTCAAAAATCCTTACGAGATTCTGGCTTCTGACGGTGTAGCCAGAAGACTACAGATGTATATAGACCATCAGCACACGGCAAGATTGAGAATGCCCAAACCCGGTACCGGACTGATAAGAAATGAAGACGAAGCTTTTAATACGGTAGTGGCCGGACCTATCGGGGTTTTTGTCATCAATGAACAGTTCGACAAATACATTTTTTCGCCGATTGAGCTGACTCAGATTCTATTGAACCTGCCCCCGAGTTCAGCATACAGCATCGAAGTCAGGCTGAAGCCCGGATACAATTCCGCTGCTGCCAAAACCCGTCTTCAAAAACAACTCGGTAGCGACTTGCTCGTGGAAACCCGACAAGATTTGGACGCAACATTCCTGAAAGTGATGAATGTTGAAAACCTTATCATCTATCTGATTTTCACATTGGTAATTGTCATTGCTTCATTTAATCTCGCCGGTGCCATCATCATTATAATCATCGACAAAAAAGAACAAATCAAAACCATCTGGAGTTTTGGAATGCCACTAAAGAATATCAAACAAATATTTTTTCAAACCGGCTTTCTGATTTCATTGTTCTCTGTAATAATCGGATTGATTCAGGGAACCTTTGTTGGTTGGCTCCAAAACACTTTTCATCTGGTGATGGCCAATCCCTTTGTCCCTTTTCCGTTTGAATTTACGCTGATGAATTACCTAACGGTAACAGCTACTGTGTTACTGATTGGCGGAACGGTCTCGTGGGTAGTCTCCAGAAGATTACCAGCCAACTAACAAAGAATCAATGAAATTTCTCTGAAAGTTCCTCTGCATAAGGCGTGTTGTCTATCACTTTCCAATCGTAGGTCTTTGCAAGAAGATAGATTTCGCTCAAGTTCTGTATGAGTTGTTCGCGCGCATCCT
>JAQVKJ010000005.1:11881-16122 GCA_028694715.1 Weeksellaceae bacterium
CCAGTTGGGTTCTGTCAATGGATTTTTCAATTTCCTTGACTGCTTTTTCTTTGATTTCATTGAGTTCGTCCTTTTGAAAAGTATTGAAGCGACTCTGTTCCATGTCATAAAATTTTATATCAGGATAGGTTTTGACTTCCAATTCAGGAATTTTGTTGATATAGATGGTTCTGGAAGATTCATCCGCTTTGATTTCCATCTGACTCAGGTCATAGGTGGCCTGCACCTTGGCATCAACCAACAAAAGGACTTTTTTGTCGAAAGAAAAATAACTCTCAAAACCGGGGATGTACCAGCTGTTTTTGTGTGAATATACATCAGAGAACTGCTGTTCGGCCACAATCATTTTATTCAGTCGTTTGATTTCATATGCAATGGTGTGGGAATTGGAAGTCGTGGTATTGTTTTGAAGTTTTTTCATCACAATATAAGTACCCATTGTACCCAATAGCAGACCATAAAATATGTACAAGAATTTTTTCAATCTTCGGTGTAATTTGGTATCAACTCTTGTTGGTTGATAAGCATCAGCAAATCCTCTTCCAGACTTCCAGAGACAGGTGATTCAACAATCCTGCCAACTTCTTTGCCACCTTTGTATAGTATAAAGGTGGGCAAGTGGCGGATATTTTTGCCTGCTTCTTCACTATAAAAACTTTTTAAATTCTCGTTCACAGCGTAGGTCAATAGTCTTTGGTCTGGGAATTTCACTTCATCCAAAATTTTAATGAACCTCGGGTATTCTCTGCGGGTGTCTTCGTTCCAGCTACCGATAAATGCTTCAATCCGGAATCTTTTGATTTTCGATTTGAATTCAGCAGTCACTTTCTGATTGGGCTGATAAGCATCGTATTCTCTTGAAAACCAATCCGAGAACGGTTCTTTTGCAAATATTTCTCGATTCACTCCGCCCAGCATTTCTCTTTCTCCATTCGATTTTTTCACTACCCGGTTAAAAATATAAGGGCTTTCGCAAGCGGTCAACAACACCGCAATAACAATCAATAGATAGTTGTATTTCATTACAAGGTTTTGATTCGCAAAATTAATTAAAAAAAAATCATCGGAAGACTTCTGATCAATGACTGATGGTTTTTGATGCTCCACTATTCATTTTGTTACAGAAACGCCCTTGGTCAAAATGTATATCACCCACCGAAAAATCAGCCAACTGACCAGATTCAGGGAGAATCGATGAATGACCACAATATTCTTTTCCGTTCATATCGATTTCCAAATGCCCATAATATGCAGACAAATCACCGATTTCTTCAATTTTTGAAAACCATTCTAATTGACCACTTTCCTGGTTTAGTTTTTCTTCAAAATAAATCCCGAAGTCAATCAATGATTCGGCGTTTTCTGATTTCAAAAGAACATTTCTCAACAGCACATCCAACGATTTTTTGTCGTTTTCAGGAATTTTAACATAAACCTCGGCATTGCTTTCCTTGTCATCAGCGATTTTCTCCATGGCCAGTAGTAGCGCCAGCGCATTGAAGCGTCTTACATGCTTTCGTTCATAGTCGTTCGGATAATGTCCGGCCTCAAATAATATGTTGGCAAAACCTTCAAGCATGAAATTGTCGCCGGTGGAAGTAGGATAAAATTCATCTGAGAACCTGGCGATGTGTCCGGGAAGAATGGATTGCAGCCGATTGTAAATATAGGCAATCACTTCCATTGATTGCTTTCGTTCAGGAGTGACCGAGCGGCTTTTGTCAGGAGAAGGTGCAAGAAGAGACAAGGTAGCGGGACGGGGAGTTCCACCGACATTAAAAATCGTCCGCTGGTCGTGTAAGTTGAACAAAAAGTCGGGGCGGAGTTCATAAACCGCTTTTTTCAACAACTTAATTTCGACGGATGCTTCTTTGACAAAATCACGGTTCAGGTCAATTCCACAGGAATTTCTTCGCATATACCTCTCGGCTCCGTCTGGGTTGAGCATGGGAATGAAATACAAACTCAGCTTTTCAGTAAGATTTTGTGAAATTTTATGGCCCAATTTAAGAAATTCAAAAACATCCAGCATCGCCTTGGTTCCGGTGGATTCATTTCCGTGCATCTGCGACCATACAAGTATCTTTTTGGAACCGCACCCGATTTTTAATAAATAAATGTCGTTTCCCAAAAATGAATGACCCAACAATTCCCTTTGCGAAAAATTACAATCCAAATGTGTTTTCAATAAAGTATGAGGTAAAAACTTACTGTCAAAACCTTCAACTTTTATTTTTGGATAATTTTCTTCAAAAAATTCAATCAAATTCATCAAACGAAGATACAATTTTTTAAAAGGGATTTTTAGCCGTTTTAAACGATTTATTTTTTTTTTATAATCCCAAGCATAGAAATTTAAATACATGCTTTCAAATCCAATTCATTTTTTGATTTACATCTGTATATTACAAGTGTAAATTGTATTTCATGACAAGATTTCAGTTTGAAGCAGTTTTTATAGAAATTGTTTATCGTATGATGTTAACTTTATCATTTTGAATAATTTAAATTGTTTTATTTAACCTATTAGTTATTAATTTCTTTAAGTAATATTGGCAGTATGTATTTGTTTTTAACAATTGTAAATTGTAAATTTGTTGTTTATATTTGTAAAATGGAGTTAAAAGAAAGAATCATCGAAATCATGGAAAAATCGGGTCTCACACCCTCTGAATTTGCAGACAAAATCGGCGTGCAACGATCTGCGATTTCACACATTACATCCGGAAGGAATAATCCAAGTTTGGATTTTTTGATAAAAATCAAAAATGAGTTTCCAGAAATCCACACCGACTGGTTGTTGTTTGGAGAAGAAAAAAATGAGGAGCTTGTCCTCTCCTCTATCGGTGAAAAACAATCATCAGAAGCAGAAAAATCACAACCCACCTTGTTTGATCCGACCGATTTTGAGAAGGACAATGGTCAGAAAAAAGAAAGCCAGACAAATGCAGGGTTTACAAAAAAGAATATCGTGAAAGTTATATTGCTCTATGAAGACGGCAGTTTTGAGGACTTCGACCAGAAAATCAAAAAACAGACGGATTTGATGTTTGAATGAAATAAATTTCGAAATAAATCATAAATTGCCACAGAATATGAATTTTCTGGCACATCAGTTTTTGTCTTTTCAAAACAGAGAACTGCAAATCGGTAATCTCTTCGGCGAAATCGTTAGAGGAAAAGATTACATATATTATACTCCCGAGATACAAAAAGGAATACTGCTTCACCGCAGTATAGACAGTTATACAGATGCTCATGAAATCGTGAAAAAGAGTACAAAATTGTTTCATTTGAGATACAAGAAATTTGCTCCTGTGATTGTGGATGTGCTTTATGATTACTTTTTAATCAAAAACTGGGAACGATATCACTCCACCCCTTTCGATGATTTTGTGGACAGTTGTTACAGTTTATTCAGGGCAGAATTCAATAATTTTCCGCTTCAGCTACAACATATTGTTCACCACATGCTCCAAAACGACTGGTTTCACAAATACAGTAGCTTTGACGGGATTCAGCAAACGCTAAGCGGTATCAGCAAAAGAAGTAAATTTGAAAACAATATGGAAGAAGCTGTCAATGAACTTATCGTGTACGAACAGCAATTAGACGATGATTTCAAACTGTTTTTTCCACAACTGATTGAGCATTGTAAAAAATTCATAGCAA
Organism: Weeksellaceae bacterium; assembly: GCA_028694715.1. Taxonomy (GTDB): domain Bacteria; phylum Bacteroidota; class Bacteroidia; order Flavobacteriales; family Weeksellaceae; genus Moheibacter. The sequence goes on from JAQVKJ010000005.1 coordinate 15,554, forward strand.
CAAAATAAATTAAATACACATTAAAAACAATCCAATGGATCTTCAATTCAATCAAAGAGAGGATAAAAATAAGCTTCAGGCAGCAGAACTGAAAAAGAAATTGAACCAAATATATCTGGGTGGCGGCAAGAAGAAAATTGAGAAACACAAAGCAATCGGAAAGTTAACCGCCAGAGAAAGAATCAATTATCTACTGGACAAAAATCGACCTCAGATAGAAATCGGTGCCTTTGCAGCTTACGAAATGTACGAAGAAGAAGGCGGTTGCCCGGCAGGAGGGGTAGTTGTCGTAATGGGCTATGTGGCTGGCAGGCAGTGCATTGTGGTAGCCAATGACGCAACCGTCAAAGCCGGTGCTTGGTTCCCGATCACAGCAAAAAAGAACCTAAGGGCACAGGAAATTGCAATCGAAAACCGGTTGCCCATCATCTATCTGGTGGACAGTGCGGGTGTGTTTTTACCGATGCAGGACGAAATTTTTCCCGACAAAGAGCATTTCGGGCGGATTTTCAGAAACAATGCGGTAATGAGTTCAATGGGCATCATTCAAATTGCCGCCGTGATGGGCA
>JAQVKJ010000212.1 GCA_028694715.1 Weeksellaceae bacterium
ACTGCGGCAAATCTTTTCTGTGTGGGTTGGTATGTATGAATACCATCAGATGATTGCAATGTGATTTCTGCCACCTGAGTTTTTCTGCACAAGTAACGGCAAAAGTAGCCACCCGTTCTTCTATTTCGGACAGTTCACTGAGGTTTTTGCTGAAAGTCCGGGTGGTGGCGATGCTCTTCTTTGGTTGTACTTCTTCCAGTTCCAAAACCGATTTCCCTTTCAGCTCATTTTTCAGTCGCAGACCGACAACCGAAAATTGACTTCGTATATACTCATCTGGCAGTTGGGTGAATTCATAAGCATTCTTTACCCCGATTGCCCGCAGTTTTTGGCTGATCTTTCTACCAATGCCCCACACATCCCCAATTTTTATCCATTTCAGTGCTTTGATTCTTTTTTCTTCTGAATCTATGGCATAAACCGAATTTGTCTTTTGGGGGAATTTCTTCGCAATCTTATTGGCGATTTTTGCGAGCGTTTTGGTTTCCGCCAGTCCGATGCTGCTGGGAATTCCAATCCATTGCAAAATCCGCCGATGCATCTCCAATCCTGTTTGGTTCAGGTCAAAAAGCTCAAATCCTCTGAATTCCAGAAAACTTTCATCGATGGAATAAATTTCAACATCGGGTGTAAATTGTCGCAGTATGTTCATCATCCGATTGCTCATGTCACCGTAGAGCGCATAATTGGAGGACTTTATAATCACCTTGTTTTTCTCGAAAATTTCCCGGTATTCAAACGCGGGAGCACCCATTGGAATACCGAGTGCTTTTGCTTCATTGGAACGAGCGATGACACAGCCGTCATTGTTGGACAAGACGACCAGCGGTTTTCCGTTGTAAGCCGGGTTGAAAACCCTTTCGCAACTCGCATAAAAATTATTTCCATCGACCAGTGCAAACATCTTACAAAGTTAAGCCCGGAGAATGTTAAAATATGTCGTTGTTGAAAACTATTGTTCGGTGAGATGCATAAAAAAAGCCGTCCCAACGGAACGGCTTTTATAAATTCTTTGTAAGGAATTATTGTGCAGCTTCTTGAATGTCTTCAGCAGCGCCTTCGACAGCTTCTTGAACATCTTCAGCTCCTTCTTGTGCAGCGTCTGCAGCTTCGTCAATAACTTCACCAGCAGAGTCTGCAGCTTCGTCAATAACTTCACCAGCAGAGTCAGTAGCTTCGTCAATGGTTTCTGCAGTTTCGTCAGCAGCAGCTTCAATTTGATCAGCAGCGTCAGTTTTAGCGTCACATGAAATGTTAGCGAATGAAAGACCGGCTACGAAAGCCAATGCAACTCCTTTTACAAATACTTTTTTCATAATTTAAATTTTTTAATGGTTTTTATTTGTTCCAAAAGTACATTAGCTTTGCTCTCAAGCTACAGAAAAATGATTGTAATCACTTTGTAAAACAATTTACAATTTACAAACGCTTAATAAACAGTTGGTTATAAACAATAAATTGAATAAAGTTTCCGAAATAGAATTGTTTAAATTACTCAAAAAGGAAATTAACAGACGCTTTTTTGAGTCAAATACGGCTTCCTCATCAGACATTTCAGAATGGAAAGGGCAGGATATTGTCTCTTTTCAGGAAGATTTATTTGAGAAAACAAAGTCAACGGTCAGCGAAAAATGGTTTTATACTTATTTTAAGGGACAGAGTTTGGACAAACTGCCGAGAATCGATATGCTGAATATACTTTCTCAATATGCGGGTTACTCGGGTTGGGCTGAGTTTTCGGCGAAGTACAACCAGCTGCCACAGCTTCGGGAAGCTGAAGAAAACGCTCAAAACGAAGTAACTTCATCACAAAGTTCAATACCAAATGAAAAATCGGAGAAAAACGAACCGCTGCATAAGACCAAGGGGAAAAGAAATAGTAGGGTTTTGGCCATACTGCTTACGGTGTTGGGGCTCGGGATTTTGGGGACAGCCGCATACTTTGTTTTTTTCTATCAACGGACCTATGAGTTTTGTTTTATTGATGCAGATAGAAATACGCCCATTACTGAACCGATAGAAATCACTGTGGCCCGTCAGGACTTTACTCCGCTGGAAATCATTACCGAGAAGGGTTGTGTGGAATTCCCATCCAAGGAAGACACCTTGTTGATGGCGATAAAATCGACTTATTATAAACAAGATACCTTTAAAATCGACCTGCGTCTGTACCAAGGGCGGGAAACCATCCGTCTTCAACCGGACGATTACAAAGTAATGCTGCGACATTATTCAAAGTCATCGCAAAGCGTAAAGGAGCGTATCAAAATGCTCAATCAGATGATTGATGATGAAGCGCTTATTTATCAGGTGTATGACAATGAATATTTTGGTGTCGAAGTATTGAGTAAGAAACAGTACATCAACCTGATGTCCTTGCCGACGACTTCGTTGAAAAACTTCACACTCATTGAGGCTGAAAGGAATAAAAACGGAAAGATTATTAAGATTAAATTTAAAATTAATTCTGATGAAGATTAAGTCTCTTTTTCTTTTGTCATGCGGACTGATCTTTATTTGGTCTTGCAAAAACGAGCCTGTCTTTGAGGGAAACCACGACCCGGAGGTCATTAAAACCTATCGGAACAATTCAACACCTGAATCAAAAATGGATTCGCTGGCATCGGTCAATTTTATTACCAAACAAAAATTAACCGAAATATATGAATTAATGTCGCTGTATGCTGTTAACCAGGATGACAGTTTGATGAGCGATATTCTTTATCCACAAATTCAAAGTTATTTTCAGCCACAGGATTCACTCAATATCCCGAGACTTTTGTATGAAATGGATTCACTCAAAGTGAATTACATAGAAATTACAGGCTTAGATACTTCTAAAAGGGATTCACTGATTTCTGATTCCATCCGAAGTGTAGATTACTGGGTTCGTTATTATAACAAAGACAAAAAATTGATTGATTCTCTGCACAAATCCACCAAATATGTGCTGAAGAAAGAACCCAAAAAGTTCAAACACGAATTCATTTTCTATTTTGAAAATCTGGACATTGCTCAGGAAACAAACGACACGATTTCCTCAGGGGTAATGCAGTAATCCAGTGGTACATCGGTGGGTTCGGTTTCTATAATCTCCTCAATGGGAGCAAAGAAATTCAAACCAATTTTCAAGCTGCCTTTTTTTAAATGCGCCAGAAATCTGTCATAAAACCCTCCGCCATAACCGATTCTGTTTCCTTTACGGTCACAAATCAGCATGGGGATCAACACTACTTCTATCAGTTCTGTGGGTACTGTTTGGTATTCCACGGGCTCGGGTACATTGAAGTTTCCACTTTCAAACTTCGTATCTGGACCAATCCCACAATTCAGCATTTGGTTCCCCTGCGTCTTGGGAACGATGACTTTTTTTCCGTTTTTAAATAAATCATGGATGATGGGCCAAGTATTGATTTCGTGATGGTTTTCAATCGGCACGAAGATATGATAGTAATTCAGTTCATTAAGAGGCATGTTCTTTAAGTGTTCAAATATTCGCCTGCTAAATTCAAGCCTTTGGTTCTCAGGAATCTGTGCTCGTTTGTTGAGGTATTTCTTTCTGTATTCGGCTTTGGTCATAATGTGTTGGTATCCTTAGATTTTATTGAACTGCGTCCGTTGGATGGTTGTAAATCAACTGGTAATATTCATCGGCCATGCGGTCACTGTTGAAACGGT
>JAQVKJ010000213.1 GCA_028694715.1 Weeksellaceae bacterium
GATATGATCCTGACTTCAAAAAATGCTCATAAATTTGAAACGAGTTTTCAAGTTTATAGGGAAGGTTCTGCAGGAGCAAATGGCGGAAAATCGGGCGGAGGCTGCGGCTGTAATTAATAAAATACCATGAAAAAAATAACCCTGATTACAGTATTGCTTTTCACTTATATTGGCTATTCACAAGCAAGCGAAGAAACCACAAAAATCTATAAAAAACGTGTTTTAGAAACGGCAGAAGTTGACATTATTTCCAGCTATTATTCACAAGACGGCGATAATGCTGCGGTAACCGGCGGCATTGGAACTGAAAAACTTACAGACTTGGCCACAAGCATCACAATTTCCATCCCGTTGAATGACGATGATGTTTTTACGCTTGACGGCACCATTTCAGCCTATTCCTCTGCATCTTCAAGCAATACAAATCCTTTTGGAGGTGATGATGACGATGAAGGCAACTATTCAGCAAATGCGGTTAGTTTTGGGAGTCCTTGGATTGAATCATCAGGTGCCTCTAAATCGGATGTTTGGGTAAATGGAGATATTGGGTACAGCCATTCCTCAGATGACAGAAATTCAGTTGCGGGCGCAAATATTAGTTTTGCAAAAGAATATGATTATACTTCTTTTGGTTTGGGAGGAAGTTTCGCAAAACTTTTTAATGAAAAAAATACGGAAATTTCCGCGAAAGCAAATGTTTATATAGACAGGTGGCAACCTATTTATCCTGTAGAATTAAAAACTTACATTGAAAAAAATCAAAATCTGAATGCTGGTTTTTTTAACGGCATCAACATATACAACCAAAATGGCGTTGCAATTGACAAGAACGGGGCAACCGTATGGAGTCCTTTGAAATCGTCCCTTATAGATACAAAATCTCGAAATACGTACTCAATATCCTTAGGCTTTTCACAAATATTAAGCAAAAGAGCACAGTTTTCTGTCTTTTTAGATCTTGTTCAGCAAAATGGCTGGCTGGCAAACCCAATGCAACGGGTATATTTCTCCGACAGAGCCAATTATTATGTTGGAAATGCTTTAAGTATCCCAAATTACACATCAACAAGCAATAAAGATGTTTTCCAATTGGCCGATGACATTGAAAGAATGCCTCAATCCCGATTTAAAGTGCCGGTCGGATTGCGATTTAATTATTATATCAATGAATTGGTGACGGTAAGAACTTATTACAGGTACTATTATGATGACTGGGGAGTAACTTCTCACACGGCAAGTATTGAATTGCCTGTGAAAATTTCGGATAAGTTTACTTTATACCCAACGTATCGGTATTATATTCAAACAGCGGCAGATTATTTTGCGCCTTATGAACAACTTTTCTCCACTGATGAATTTTATACCTCTGACTATGATTTGTCGAAATTCAATGCCAATCAATTTGGTTTTGGAATTTCTTACACCGATATTTTCACAAAAGGAAAATTATGGAAATTTGGGTTGAAAAATGTGGATTTAAAATACAGCAGTTACAAGAGAAATCACGGGCTGACCGCCGGAATCATTTCTGCCGGATTTAAATTTGTCATGGATTAAATATTGAAATGATGTCTGTAAACAAGAAAAATAGTTAAGCCTTGTTTTTCTTGTTTACAATTTCATCCAAGCATAAATTTCCCAGACTTCCTTTGTGGGTGTGCGCTACTTTTTTATCGGGATTAAAAGTGCCGTCATCAATGCTTTTTCCGACAATTTTATAGGCGTCCCTAAAAGGCACGCCGCTTTGAACAAGTTTGTTAACTTCCTCAACGCTAAATAAATATTTGTATTTTTCGTCTTCAATAATATCTGTTTTTACCTGAATATTTTTTAAGGAATAAGTAAGCATTTCCAAACACGATTTTAAGGTTGAAAATGACGGAATCAATCCTTCTTTCAACAATTGCAAATCGCGGTGATAACCGCTTGGCAAATTGTTGGTGATGAGCGTAAACTCATAAGGCAAGGCCTGCAGTTTGTTGCATTTTCCCCGAATCAATTCAAAAACATCCGGATTTTTTTTGTGCGGCATAATGCTTGAACCCGTGGTTAATTCATCGGGAAAAGAGATAAAACTGAAATTCTGGTTCATATACAAACAAATGTCCATACTCATTTTCGACAAGGTTGCCGCCACCGAACTCAGTGCAAAAGCCGTCGATTTTTCCAGTTTTCCCCTGCCCATTTGCGCAGCAACAGAATTGAATTTCAAGGCTTCAAAATTCAATAATTTTGTGGTATAATCCCGGTCAATCGGATACGAACTTCCGTAACCGGCTGCAGAACCCAACGGATTTTGGTCGGCCACTTTATAGGCCGCTTTTAAAAAATAAATATCGTCTATCAAGGTTTCTGCATAGGCCGAAAACCACAATCCGAATGACGAAGGCATCGCAATTTGCAAATGCGTGTAACCGGGCAACAGCACATTTTTGTGCTGTTCCGCCAAGGCAATCAGCAAGTCGAAAAGTTCGTCGACACCTTCATTTATTTCCTGTAAAGCATCTTTCACATATAAATGGACATCCACCAAAACCTGGTCATTTCTTGATCGTGCGGTATGAATTTTTTTGCCGGTGTCACCCAATTTTTCAGTCAGCAAAAACTCTATTTTAGAATGAACGTCTTCAAAAGAATCTTCAATGATGAAGTTTCCTTCTTCAATAATATGCAGAATATTTTTCAGTTCCTTCTCCAAATCAGCAATTTCCAAATCAGTTAACAACCCAATTTTATGCAACATTTTTGCGTGGGCAATGTTCCCGATCACATCGTATTTTGCCAAAATTAAATCCAGTTCCCGGTCGTTCCCAACAGTGAACAAATCTATTTTTTTATCGGTAGAAAATCCTTTATCCCAAAGTTTATTACTGTTTTTCATTATAAAATTTCATTTAATATTTTAATATACAACGCTATCCCTTCTTCTATTTCATTCACGTAAATAAATTCATCGGCGGTATGCGAACGAAAACTGTCGCCCGGACCCAATTTCAAGGATGGGCAACTTAAAACTGCCTGATCCGACAATGTTGGCGAACCATAGGTTTTTCTGCCCAATTTAAGTCCGGCCTTCACAATGGGGTGGTCTTTCGGAATTGAGGATGAATTTAACCGCAACGACCTTGCCTTCACTTCACATTTCACATTAGACTGCACAATTTCCAGCACTTCAAGATTGCTGTAAGCATCGGAAACCCGCACATCCACCACAAAATTGCAGGTCGCCGGAATGACATTGTGCTGATTTCCGGCATTAATTTGTGTTACGGTCATTTTAACTTTTCCCAACATTTCCGATACCTTAGGAAATTCAAAATGTTGAAACCAATGAATGTCCTCAATCGCTTTATAAATGGCATTATCTCCAATTCCGTGCGCCGCGTGGCCCGAAGTCCCTTCCGCTTCGCAATCCAGCACCAACAATCCTTTTTCGGCAATGGCCAGCTGCATTAAGGTCGGTTCCCCAATAATGGCGAAATCGATGGGCGGAATAATTTGCAGCATACTGTTCAATCCGTTTAACCCAGAGCTTTCCTCTTCGGCCGAAGCCACCAAAACGATATTGTAATTTAAATCGTTTCTGTCATAAAAATAAGTGAATGTTGCCAGCAAGGAAACCAAACTTCCGCCGGCATCATTGCTTCCCAAACCGTACAATTTTCCGTCCAAAACTT
>JAQVKJ010000214.1 GCA_028694715.1 Weeksellaceae bacterium
TGGTCAATTTTACCTAATATGCCCAATTCTTTTTCACCCACACTCAATTTCAGCGCCTCCGAATAGTTGGCATGCGAGGCAGAATCTTCCTCAGGCGCAGACAATCCAAGCCTTTCCAACAAGCCAAATACAATCCCTTTCAGCGTGTAGAAATTGGTCGATTCCGAAGGATTTGCCCAGTTTGCTTTTGATTTATCACCTGAAATCAAAATTCCCAATTTGTAATTCTCTTCGTATCTTTTGTTTTGTTTGAAATACACCTTTCCAAATTCAAAAAGTTTGATTTCAGCTACTTTGTGATTGTTGTTGAATGCGGTATTTTCAAGCAAGCCGGGCAGTAGTGATTGTCTCATCACCGCCAGATCTGAGCTGAGAGGATTCAGTAATTTGACTGCGGCAGCTTCATCTTGCGAAAAAACAGAAAGGTTGGTGGCTTTTCCGACCGAATTGTTCATCGCTTCGTGGAAACCCAATGATACGAGTGTTTGTGCCACCACATTTTCAATCAGCTGTTCGTCCTTTTGTTTGTTGCTCACCAATGAAAAAGATGTTTTCTCTGGAATTTTGATTTTATTGTATCCATAAATTCTGAGGATTTCTTCAATCACATCTGCTTCTCTGCGCACATCTGCTCTATAGGGAGGAACCGATAGTTCCAATGTTTCACCCGAATCAGAGAGGATTTCAATTTCCAGAAATTTCAGTATTTCTTGGATTTGATCTCTGTGAAGTCTTTCGCCCAGCATCGAATCAATTTTGCGGTATCTCAACAGTGTTCTGAAATTTTCGATGGGTTCGGGATAAAAATCAAAAATTCCACCTTTGATTTCTGCATCTGCATATTTTATCAGCAAGGCCGCTGCCTTCTTCAAAGCATTAATGGTCATGTTCGGGTCACATCCTCTTTCAAAACGGAAAGATGAATCTGTGTTTAAGCCGTGAAATTTACATGATTTCCGGACTGAAATCGGTTCAAAATATGCACTTTCCAGAAATATCCTTCGGGTCTGATGGCTGACTCCCGAATCCAGTCCGCCATAAATTCCGGCCATGCACATTCCTCCTTTTTCATCACAAATCATCAGTTCACTGCCAATCAGTTCTCGTTCGACTCCGTCGAGAGTAGTGAATTTTGTTCCTTTGGACAAGGTTTGCACAATGATTTTTTCACCGTAGATTTTGTCAACATCAAAGGCATGCAGCGGCTGACCCAAATCGTGCATGATGTAATTGGTAATGTCCACCACATTGTTGATGGGATTCAGCCCAATGGTTTTTAATCTTTCCTGCATCCATTCTGGCGAAGGTTTGATGCTTAGATTTTCCAAGTACAGACCCGAATATCTTGGAGCGAGTTCCGGGTTTTTGATTTCTACCTGAATTGGGCATTCATCGGATTCATTCAGTCCTTCTATTTTTTCATCGGGATGCCCCAAAAAATCATTTGGTAATTTCATTGTATTGAGTGCGGCACTGAGATCTCTGGCCACACCAAAATGGCTCATGGCATCGCTTCGGTTGGGAGTCAGTCCAATTTCGATCATCGTATCAGAATCCGCAGAAATTTCTACATATTCACTGAGTGGTGCACCCACTTTAAAAGAAGGTTCGAGGACCCAAATTCCATCGTGATTGTCACTGAAGCCTAATTCCGCCTCAGAACAAATCATCCCGAAAGACTCAACTCCTCTGATTTTTGATTTTTTAATTTTGAAAGACTTACCATCATTGGTGGTCAGTTCTGCACCTATCATTGCTACGGGGACTTTTTGTTCTTCTGTCACATTGGGTGCTCCGCATACAATCTGAAGGGGGTCGTTTTGTCCTACATCCACAAGTGCTACTTTGAGTTTGTCGGCATTCTCATGCTTTTTGAGTGAAATCACCTTGCCTACGACTATGTCTTTCAGACTGACACTTTCTTTTCCGTTCTTCTCTGTCCCTTCTACTTCCAGTCCCGTTGCCGTTAAAATCTCAGTGATTTTATGAATATCGAGTTCTGTTTTGATATGGGATGAAAGCCAATTGTATGATATTTTCATAATGATGAAAGCCAAATTTATGGTCGGAAACACTTATATGATGTCCCCTTTGATTCAGTAATTATGCATTCAGCATCACAGGCATGACCAGCATCAGAATTTCTTCTCCTTCCACTAATCCATCCACCGGTTTGATGATTCCTGCACGACTGGGTTCTGACATTTCCAGTGTGATGTCATCTGAATTCAGATTGTTGAGCACTTCGATCAGAAATTTGGAGTTAAAACCGATTTGCATATCGCTCCCGTTGTAATCGCAGGGTAGTTTTTCTTCTGCTTTGCTAGAAAAATCCAAGTCTTCTGCATTGATTGTCAACTGGCTTCCGCTGAGTTTCAGCCGTACCTGATTAGTGCTTTTGTTTGAAAAGATAGAAACCCTTCTCAATGAAGTCAAAAACATATTTCTGTTGATGGTCAGTACATTCGGATTTTCTTTTGGAATCACTGCTTCATAATTGGGATATTTTCCGTCAATCAATCGGCAGGTCAGGACAATGTTCTGAAAAGAAAAGCGGGAATTGGTTTTATTGTATTCCACTTTCACATCATCGTTGCTGCCCGACAATATGTTTTTCAAAAGATTCAATGGCTTTTTGGGCATGATATAATCCGCAGGTTCGTCTGCATTAAGGTCGGTGCGGGTGTATTTCACCAAACGATGTGCATCAGTGGCTACAAATTTGAAGTTGTCATTCCCGGCTTGAAAAAACACTCCGGTCATCACCGGGCGAAGCTCATCATTTCCGGTTGCAAACAATGTATTTGAAATCGCTTCAGCAAGTATCCCTGCTTGCACCATTGTGCTACTGGCATCTTCAACATCGGGTGTATTTGGATAGTCATCAGCTGCTTCGAGTGCCAACTGGTAATTCCCTTGTTCCGAAACTATTTCCATCAGTCCGTCTTCCTTCTGTATGAAAGTCAATGGCTGTTCTGGAAAAGTTTTCAGTGTGTCTGACAAAATTCTGGAAGGCACAGCAGCTCTTGCTGAGTCAGATGATTCGACTTCCAGTGTTGTGGTAATGGTGGTTTCCAAGTCAGAACCTGTTATTTTTAAACTATTTTCACTCAGTTCAAAAAGAAAATTATCCAAAATCGGAATGGTGTTGTTTGTGTTGATCACCCCATTGATTAGGTTGATATTCTTAAGCAAACTGCCGCTTGATACAATAAATTTCATGCTGTTGTTCTTTTTCTTAAAATCAAAAAACAAAAATAATCCTTTTCGGCTGAATTGGAAGAATTAAACAAAAAATATATTAACAATCTGAAGGAATGGAACTGAATTTGCACAATGAAATCGAAAAAATCCAAAACGATGAAATACTTTTTTAGCCTGTTTGTTTTGCTGGCATGCTTCTCCTGTGAAACAAGTAAAACAGCAGTAACAGCAGAAGCCGAAAACACGACACAAAATGAGGCACTTATGGAAAATCAACTCAAAGGGAAATGGACACTCGACTATATGTCTCCGATAGCCGGGAAGGACATCCACCAGCTTTTTAAAATTCAGAAACCTTACCTGAATTTTGTGGACGGAACCAAAGTGGCTGGCAACAACGGCTGCAACAACATTGCAGGTACCTACACGGCCAAAGACGACGAAATTCATTTTAACACAGAAAGTTTTCTGG
>JAQVKJ010000215.1 GCA_028694715.1 Weeksellaceae bacterium
TGGGAGAATGCAAGACCGATGAAGCTTTGAAAGCATTGAAGTACTGACCTATTTTCACAAAATCCCTGAAAGGATCTTCAGAAATCAACAAAGCTTTTCCTTCAGGGCATTCCACTTCTTTGTTGATCAAAACAACTGTGGCTTGACTGTTGAGTGCAGCATCGTAATACTTGGGATGGTCAACAAAAACAATGTCACCCGGTTCTACTACATGAATCTCATTTAATCCTTCAACCGGAAAGTCGGCATGGCCAATATAAGGGGCACCGATGAGCTCGGCAACTTCTTTGAGACTATGGGTTTTTGGAAATTTCATTTTTTTGGAATTGAATTTTGAACAAATATATTTTTTCTTTTTTGATTGTTTCTATTAACTTCGGAGCGGAATTAATAAAACAGGTCTGCTCCACAAAATTAATGACCTTATTCTTAACAAAAAATGAATTGATTATGAAATTACAAAAATTATTGCTGCTGGCTATCGCCGGTGTTTCGTTTGTGTTCACTTCTTGCAAATGCGAAAAGAAAGGAGAGTTTGCCGCCAATCCCGATCAAACTGCTACCCAACTTGAAGAGGAAAATTCTACCGCTGAAAATATGATGGCAAAGCTGGATGAAAATGGAAATTTCATATATGATGTAGGAAATTTTACCGAAATTACATTGCCCGATGGGACGGCATTGACAGTGGGTGAAAACAGTACTGAAAACAAGCTTTACAGCATGATGAATAATTCGGACTTCAGTGTAAGTGATGACAAAACACAAGGATGGGTGACATTGGATAGGATTTATTTCTCAAGCGGCCAATCTGAACTGACCGGTAGCTCTCAGGCACAACTGGATAACATTGTCAGCCTGTTGAAGGCATTTCCAGAAGTAGAAGTGAAGGTAGGCGGATATACAGACAATACCGGGGATGCTGAAGTCAACCAAAAAGTGTCTGCAGAAAGAGCAAAAACTGTGGCCGATGTACTCACGGCAGGTGGAATTGACGGCTCCAAAGTTGAAAGCGAAGGCTATGGTGCCTCCCATTTTGTATGTCCTGAAAACGACACCGATGAATGTCGTGCACAAAACCGAAGAGTTGACATCAGAATTACCAAAAAATAATCATACAGCCCTGAACAAAAAACATTGGCCTGCGTCTGCCCGCCTCTTAATATCTTGCAAATGAACCGGTTTGTTACACACAAATCATTCAGTAATTTTGATAATCAATCTATATTAATTAACTTCGCAAGCAACTAACTACCAAAATAAACTACAAGTTTTGACCAATAAACTGTATCTATTTTTTCCAGTATTTCTACTGAGTTTCCATACCGTCTTGGCGCAGGATGCTGAAAAATTCAATGCGATTTATACCAAAGTTTATCTTGAGATTTCGCAAAAGGACTTCAACAGGGCCATTGAATTGGCTGACTCACTTTACCGAGTCTCAGAAACACCGGATTACAAGGCCAAGAGTTTGATGCTGAGTGCTTCGCTCTATGAACAAAAAGCTACCGACCCGAGAAAATCCATCGAATATGCCAAACGGGCCTACGAATTCCTAAAAAACAGTGACAATTACATCTGGAAAACCCGAATTCTCGGTTTTTTAGCCAGTCAGCACCGTCTCCTTCAACTATACACTGAATCGGAATATTATGCGAATCTTGCCATCGAATTTGCACACAAGATTCCCGACAAGAATACAGCGGTCACCACACTTGCCTTTTTGGTGCAGGAAAAAGCATTTGCCGAATCTGAAATAAAAAATTATGAAACCGCCATTGAATTGTTTGATCAGGCTGCAGATTATTTTAACAGTACAGACACAGATGATTTTCTGATTCTGCAGAACATTCAATACAAAGGTCAGTGCTATCTAAAATTAGAGAAATATGACGAAGCCTACTTGTCTTTCAGTAGGGTTTTGGATGACTGGGGAGAGTTGCCCGACAACTACATCAAAAGCCTTGCTTACACAGGACTGGCCAGGGTTTACATAAAAAAAAACAACACCAAAGCAGCCCAAGAGGCATTGAAAAATGCGGAAAAAGTGCTGAAAGGTTCTGAATATCTGGAAGCCTTGAAAGACTTCTGGGAAGCCAAAATTGAGTATTATGCTGCCACCGGTGAAAGTTCTAATCTAAAAAAAGCATATGCTTCAAGGGATTCTATCAATCAACTGTTGTACTCGGCCCGCTCTAAATTCATCAATGAAAATTATTCAAAACTCAAATCCCAGAACCTGAAAAATCATCAAAGAATGATCAAACAAAGAATTGCGATTGCATCAGGCATTGTGGCACTATTGGGTCTTATGGTCTATCTTTTTTACTTCCGTAAGAAGAAAAATAAAGAATTAAAAAAAATTAAACAATATATAGGTGAACTGAAAAAAAATAAAAAGAAGACAGACATACAGACCCAAAATCAGACTGAAAATAAAACCGAGACCGAGCCTATAATGACCCAGAAATCCGAAGAAAAAATTCTATATTATTTGGATAAATTTGAAGAAAATAAATTATTCACCAAAAACAATCTTTCGCTTTCCTGGCTGGCTACTTACTGCAAAACCAACAACAAATATTTGTCCTATTGCATCAACAAACACAAAGAAAAAGACTTCAACAATTACATCAATGAACTCAGAATTGAGTACATCATCCTAAAATTGCTGAACGACCCTGTTTACAGAAAATACAAAATTGCAACACTGGCTGAAGAAGCGGGCTTCTCTTCCCAAAATAAATTCTCAACGGTTTTCAAGAAAATCACCTCAATACAACCCTCCAAATTCATAGACCAACTTTCAAAATCTGACTTAGAATACAAAACAAACCAGGACCAGAATTAAAATCAGAATTTTTCATATCAAAATCCTTTTGTAATTTTACACAAACGCAGTTGGGTGCAGTCAGCCGAAGAATTACTCAAAAAGTATTGGGGTTATGATGAATTCCTTCATCCCCAAAAAGAAATCATAGAAGCCGTTTTGAGCGGTGCAGATACTTTGGCAATCATGCCCACTGGAGGTGGAAAATCCCTGTGCTATCAACTTCCCTCACTCATGCTGGACGGATTGACTTTGGTCATATCTCCACTTATTGCTCTGATGCAGGATCAGATTCAAAATCTGAACGAAAAAGGTATCCCTGCGGCAGCTATCAGTTCACAACTCAGCAAAGATGAAATTGCTACAGTGATTAGCCGTTGTTCACTTGGTAAAATAAAACTGCTCTACATTTCACCCGAAAGACTTCAAAGTAGATTTTTTCTCCAATCTCTGCAACACCTGCATGTCAGTCGGATCGCAGTGGACGAGGCGCATTGCATCTCACAATGGGGACATGACTTCAGGCCTTCTTATCTAAGAATTCATCTGATTAGGGAAATGTTTCCTGAAGTCAATATGCTCGCACTGACGGCTACCGCACACCCAAAAACCGTCCTTGAAATCATTTCAGCACTGAAGCTCAAAAATTCAAAAATCTTTAAAAGGTCACTCAAAAGAGAAAATTTAACCTACAAAATCACCCGCACTCTGAACGAACTCGATGATTTGGTATATGTACTCAAAAAACATGCGGGAGCCGGAATCGTCTTCGTGAGAACCCGTAGGAAAAGTTATGAAACAGCCGAATTCCTCAAAGCATCCGGTTTCAATGCTGAATTCT
>JAQVKJ010000216.1 GCA_028694715.1 Weeksellaceae bacterium
CATAGCACCCACACAAAGTCAAGCTATTAAGCTTCATCTTAGAACATAGAAAAACAAAGAAAATTTTGAATTTGAACCGATAACTCCTAACTTCATTTGGTTTGACTGAGGCTGTGTTCGTACGGTAGGCTGTGAAATTTGAATTCTCACCCAAAATCACCAATAATTAATTGACTATATTTGAGCGCAATGAATTACAAAAATCATTTGGTATGAAAAAATTGGTCAGTTTTATTATTTTGTTTTTTCTAACGATTTCCAATGCACAGGAGCATCATATCGTCATAGAATTGAATAACGGCACTGTCAAAGAAGGTGAAATCAACGGCTGGGCCGGCTATTTATGGGGTTATGACAATATTATCTATAAATCGGGCGGAAAAAGAGCGAAGGTTCCGACCGTTGATGTTAAGGCGTTAACAATTTATGAGTCAGGAAAAATCAGGAATTTCGAAAAAATCAAACCCTACAAAAACGCCAAAAATATAAAGCCTGACAAAAGGGAGCTGTTTGCAGAAATTTTGTACAAGGGAGAAAATATTGCATTGTTTTACGGAATTTACGGAATGGACAGTCAATGGAATGATTTGAGATTTTATTGTTTGAGAAAAGGTGAAGATACAGCCAGCATTGTTTCATTTATTTTTGGCAATACCAAAAATTTAGTATTTAAAAAAGTTGGTGCCAAATATTTCTCAGATTATCCTGGATTGTCTAAAAAAATTAAGAACAAAGAATATACTTATAAAGATATCGTTGAGGTGGTTCAGGAATACGACCGATGGAAATCAACCAAATAATTTTCCCGAACACAATGAAACATAAAACCTGAGCATTTTATCACATTCAATCCCAACAGGGAAGCACCATTTCTCACATATACTTTCATTGCTCCAATGAATCTGTCCAATTGTGGAAAAATCAATACCTTCAACCTGAACTCATTTAATGCGAACCTCATTTTTATGCGTCGTCTGATTACTCCCGACCATGCTTTGGTTTCGCTCAGCGCGGGTTTGGGAAATCCGACTCAGAGAAACCAAAAGTGGTGCAGGGAATGGGGGAGTGCTATGAGCTGACACCAAAAACTATCTCATTTTTTTGATTGTGCAAGTATCCAATTTTTTCTTTTGTTCGATCTGTTATTCAATCGGGCCTGCTTTACTGATTTCTTTCATCAGGCTGTTGTCCCATTCGCCTTCGACCTTGATTTGTGCAACTGCTCCAAATGCAAATGCTTCGATCAGGTTGTGATTCAGATAGACATAGGTACCCGGTTCTCTGAACTGATAGAGTGCAGCTGCTGCTGAACCGCCCGGAATTGCCCAGGTTTCGAGGTCTGTAATCGGCCGGTTGTTGAATTTCCCGCCGGGCCAGTACAGATCTGCATGTCCGCCAATCAGATGGATACGGGTATCACGATTTGCCTGTGAGGTGATGAACAGTACCTTGTCGCCCACTTTTGCCTGAAGTGCCCGTCTGCCGACCAGCGAAGTTCTGTGTCCGTTGAATACAATATGGGTCGGAATCAGGGTTTTGATGGCAGCTTCCATTTCCTGCATACTTTCTTGTGGGGTTGCGATATTTTTGTAGGTTCCGTCAGCATTTTTGGGCAGATAAAAGTCTTGTTCCACCACATAGTAGGCTTTGTCGTATGTAACGAGATTTCCGTTCTCATCCTTGAGGCCATCGCGCGGCAGAACCATGATTACACCGTTCATTCCTGAAACCACATGCATGGGAACCATCATACCGCCCGGTGCACAATGATAAACGAATACACCTGCACGCGTGGCCCTGAATCTGAATGTAGCCTGTTGACCGGGTTGGACTTCAGAAATATCACCACCACCCATCTGACCGGTAGCCGCATGAAAATCTATGTTGTGCATCTGGGTATTGGTAGCAGGGTTTTTGAGTGTCAGTTCTACAAAATCACCTTCTCGTACGACGATGATTGGTGCGGGAATCGACCCGTTGAAGGTCATTGCCCAGATTGAATCGCCGGGTGCAATTTCCATTTTCTTTTCCTGAATGGTCAGGCTTACTTCAACGATTTTAGGGTCTCCTTTTGCTAGCTGATCGTGCTCGGGCAAAAGCGGAGGTGCAACCAATTCCTGTACTACTCTCTCCAAATTGTCGCCATCGCCTTCAAAGGTTTTTGACATGACCGATGTTGAATGGGTCTGTTTGCAAGCTGCAAACGAAATCAGTAGCGCAATTGCAAATACCAATTGAAAGACAGATTTTCTTGCCATCTTTGAATACTGTCCCATTTTGCTGTTAAAAAATTCATTGTCTGTATTCATTTCCTATTGTTTTATTATTAGATGATTCACTGTTTTACAGTCCAAAACCATTGTAACTATATAAATCAGGTTGTATAATTTCGGTCAAAAATTGTATCATTCACACCTTGTTCAAAAGGGGTGTTTTAATTATGGAGTCATCAAATGTAAGCAAATACGATAAATTTTAGTTTTCAAAATAATTTTATTTTTCAACCAAAACTGAATTTTTCAAACCAGATGGTGTTATTTACAAATCTGAAAATCACCAATCGAAGGCAAGGTGGAAGGTCAGTCAATCGTGATTCTGACTAAGTTTGTGAAGAAATAAGTTAATCCCTGCCAAAGATTTGAACTTTGGCAGGGATTGTTTTTTATTTTTTAATTTCGGTCTGCCAGCTCAGACCGCTGATGTCGGTCAGTTTCAACAAATAAGTTTCATTATTTTCAATTTTTAAATCATTCAGTGGAAGCTGCATTTTTGCTTTTGCACCCAAGGGAACAATCAGACTGTGTTTTCCGGGTTTGATTTTTGCCACATAATCATTTTCGATTTGCGCCTGTTTCAACTTTGAAAGTTGTTCATGATTCAATTCAAATAGGGTTTCTCCGTCTTTATCATTGAGTTGGATTCCAATCAAAAAAGAACCGTAAACATCCGCACCTTCGGTTCTGTAAATCTTGAAAGTCAGTTTGTTATCAATGATTTTAGCTTCAGAAATCTCAAGATGAGGCCTGACCGATTTGTTGTGAAGTGTACCAAAAACGCCGCCGTGAAAAACCTGATTTGTATAAAGCGTCAGTCCAAAAATCAGTAGCGAGCCAGTCAAAACAATTTTTGGAATCCGGTTTCCCTTTAGGTTCAATTGGCCCGATGCCAGCCATGAAAACCATTTTTTATGGGTGAATGATTTGTTTTTTCTGATAAAGAATTCATCCAGCGAAAACCTGCCGCCACCCACAAAGAAAAGACTGAAACCTGAGGCAAGGCCCAACACGCCAATCTGCCATTCGTCCAGACAAGTAGTGCCAATCCAGCCCGAACCAAGCAATATGCCCATCGCAAGAAAAAGCATTCCGATGCTTGCCAAACGGGTAAACAGACCGAGAATCAGAAACAACCCGACAATTGCTTCTACCAGCGTAAAGATGACCATTGCCCACCAAAGCACATCAGGATTCAGTACCAAATATTCTATGATTGGCTTGATTCCGAGCGCGTTGGGCAAAAAATGATTGAATTTTTCGCCTATGTAACCGGCTTCGTCTCTGATCAGTTTGTTGTCGATAATCAGCCTTCTCCAGAAAGCAGAAAAATAAGTCCAGCCGGCGACCCACCGCAGTGCAGTGGCAAACCTACCGGCGGATG
>JAQVKJ010000217.1 GCA_028694715.1 Weeksellaceae bacterium
AACCTATGTGGACGCCGGTCTGAAAGAAATTTCAGACCGGCTTTTTTGAATTAGTGTTTTTCTTCTGCCTTGAATTTTTTAAAATCAGTATTCAGAATGGCAGTGAGCACAATATAAATTCAAATCAGTAACAAAAAACTAAATATCCATAGAAAAAAACGATAATCAGGAATTGAAAGCCAAGGATAATAATAACACAATCCTTGGTAGAGCAGGATGAGTTCAGTCAGTATAATTCCCGACAAAAAAAGATATACACCTGCATTGAACAACCTGACAGCAAGTCTGTTTTTGAGCATTTGTTTGAACATAAAAAGGATGAAGGCACTGATGATTCCAAGCATCATCAAGTGAATAAACCCGATGACCGCCTGTCGATTGTCAAAAATATTTCTTGCAATCTCCGGCACCAAAGAAAATGATTGAAAAACAATTTTCATTACAAGTCCAACAGTAGCAAATATCAGTAATAGCTTTGAAAGTCTGTCGAGTTTTGAGAAGCGGACTTTGTAATTCGAACTGATAAGTTTGAATCCATATACCAAAGCAATCAATTGAAAAACTATTCCGGCATTGTTCAGCCATCTGAAAACGGAAAAGTCATAATACCAGTTAATAGGCAAGGAAAAAGTGAAAATAAGTGAGAGAACAAAGGCCCTGTGAAATATCCTGAAATTCTTGGAATCAGGAATCTTAAACAATTTGAAAACCAGAGCTACGATTGCAAATAGAAACCAGCCGTTCAGCTGAAAATGCAGAAAATATTGTATCATCAGCAAGGCAGGTTTGGATGTACTGCCCAGTAGCACGATGATGGGGCCAAGTGCCCACAAACTGATTGTGGAAAGACATAGCCAAACAATCGATGTACGAAGCAGGGTATAGGCTGCCGATTTTTTTCCCTTGATTTTTTTGAGTATTAATAGAGAGAAAATATAACTGAAAAGAATATAGACAGAAGAAGACACGATGGAGACAGTGCCATATCCTTCAGTAGGAAAACCTACAATCATCCCTATGACCGAAATTTCAGTTATCCAGAAAAGCCTTTGAAAATCTCTCCCTATTTTTCCGGTGAAATGTTGCGTCAGCAAAAGAAAAAGTGCCATATATACCCAACCGAGGATGGCCACATGCGAATGGGCATGCGTTATGAATTTAAAATTAAACGGCATGGGCTGAATAATCATTGTTCGAAGAATCATCCCGAACCAGGTAGCTACCAGAAAATTCAATACAGGAACCGCAAATAAATATTTTTTATGAATGGACATGAATGAATTCTGTAATCAATTGTCAAAATTATGGTTTTGATAAGAGATAAGCAGTGTGAATTCCATTCTTTTTGATTGTAAAATCAGGTACTCAGCAAATGATTGGTTTTTGTAATTGCTCTTTGGTCTTTCCATTGAATCCATTTTTCTCCTTTGATTTTACGCATGATATTGTCAAAATTCCGCATAATAAAAACATTGTAAATCGCTTCTGAAAGGTATTTGGGCTTGTGTGCAAGTGAACGAAGACTCACAGAAAAACCGGGCGTCAGGTATTTCATATAGTGCCACCATCCTTCCGGCATATACAACATTTCACCGTGTTTCAGATGGGCAGACATAGGTTTCAGATGTCTGAGTGCTGGCCATTTGTCAAAATCGGGAAAGTCAAAATCAATGTCTTCTCTACAAATCACAGAATACGGGATTTTGTACATGTATTTTGATTGTTCAGGCGAAACGAGGATACACTGTTTTTGTCCTGCAAAATGAAAGTGAAGGATATTGGCCAAATCTATGTCATAATGCATGAAAACATTTGAACCTTCACCACCAAAAAAGAGCATAGGGAGACTCTTGAAAAGTTTTAACCCCAAATCAGGATATTGAAAATCTTTTTGTAGTTCGGGAACTTGTTTGAGCAGATTGTAAAGAAAAATCCGTAAGTCGCAGGGTCCTTGCTGCAGCAAATCCACATATTCACTCATTTTCATTTTTGCCACAGGCTCATTTACTTTTTTTGAATAATCCACAGGCTCATTATTGTAGAGGGGCACAATTTTGTCACCGGCTATTTTTTTTATGTAATCAAAATTCCATTTCTCAAAAGCAGGCCAGTCTTTGGTGATATTCTCTATGACCACAGGCTTTTGCGGTTTTACATAGAATTTCTGAAAATCATTCGAAGTAATTTCACTTACTCTTTCCACCTCTGTGAATTCAAATTGCATAACATTATTTTGTGACAAAATTATGAAGTTAATGTTAAAAATTACAAAGTATTTTTATCACTGAAATGAATCACAACCCAGATTAGGTCAAATTTATTTATATTGCTTTATATTTCCAACCATGAAAAACAAGCTGACTTTGTTGCTTTTGACTGTTTGTGTTGTAGCTTTTAGCCAGTTGAAACCAGAAAAACCGATCCCTCAGTTATGGACCGAAATAGGTGAAATTCAACTGAAGAGCCAAGCTTTGGAAGTCAATGTCATCGGCAATACCGCCGATGTCAGGCTTTATCAGTCATTCAGAGTGGACAAAGCAGATTCGGCTACTTATCTATTTCCGGTCTCCACAACCGCATCAATTTATGAACTGACGGTTTATTATCCGGATAAAATTTTTACCCTTGAATCCAAAAACATGGACAACATGAGGAAACAAGTGATAGCCGAAAATAAAAGAGGAAAGAAAATTGGGTTGCTTCACAATGTAGAATCATTTGTCAGTATAAAACTCGATGATCTACCCAAAGAGCAGGACATCTAAGTGGTTCTAAAATTTGTACAGGAAATAGAAAGCGAAGAAGAATGGAAGTTGCTGAATATTCCGTCATTTGTGACAGAACAATACCAAAGCCTGCCCGAACAATTTCAATTTCAATTCCATATTTTTAGTCCAACACCCATTACAGAATCAGAAATCACACCCTATGATGCGAAATTCAATAAGATTTCCGAAAAATATAGGACTTATCAGTACCATGGGAGCGAAATAAATTCAGACATCGCATTGAAATTCAGTACCCGCGGTGGCAAAGCTGAAGCCGGTATGTTGGTTTATGAAGACAGAGGCTGTCGTTACATCTTGGGCATTGTTGATCCGCCAAAAGTCTTGAAACCCGAAGACATTGCGCCCAGAGAATATATTTTCGTCATGGATGTTTCGGGGTCCATGGTAGGATTCCCGTTGGAAACTTCAAAGGAACTCGTCAGCCGAATTTTGGATGATTTGAAACCCGAAGAAAAATTCAACATACTGTTTTTTGCAGGAGACAGCGGATTTTTGTCTGAGAAATCAGTTTTTGCCACGCCCGAGAATATTCAAGCTGCAATCGAAATCATCAACAGTCTCACCGGAACCGGCGGCACAAAAATGAGTGAAGCGATGAATAAAGTTTATCAATACAAACCCGACAAACATTACAACCGGATTGTGGTTCTGGTCACCGACGGTATGCTCACTCCTGATTATCAATTGTATCAGGGATTGAAAGACAATTTGAGTTATGCACAGTATTTTGTTTTTGGAATCGGTTATGAAATCGGTCGTCGGACAATTCAGCATCTTGCGGGCATTGCAGGTACAAAGCCTGTGCTGATCAGCGGGAAGGAATATGCCAGAGAAGAATTGGATG